>JACCVJ010000248.1 GCA_013698215.1 Tatlockia sp.
TAACTTTCGCTCTTTTCGCTCATGTACGCTCATTGCCGCTTCAAGGTTTTTAATTCAAGAGATAGGAAGCGGTTTATCCATATTAATCAAAAAATTTACTTAATTGGTATAAATAGAGGTTTTATGAATCGCTTATCCTTATATAAGCCGTCTCTAAATAGCTCAAGGTAGAATTTTTCTACTCGAACAGGGGTTGATTTTTCCGTTGGTTTGCGTGTAACTATATTATTTATTAGAGATTGCAATAATGAGTCAACGATATATAAATCGCCTTTATTGATTGTTTTAGTTGTATTACTTATCCCTCATGTCTTCGACGATCCTAATTGCTGATGATAATTTAGGAACTCGTCAAGGAATCGGCGAGTACCTCGAAATGTATGGTCATACCATTGTTATGGCTGTAAATGGTCAAGCAGCGTTCGAGATGGTAGAAGCCGATCGCCTCCATCTTATGGTTACAGATATTATCATGCCTCGGCTAAATGGTTACGAACTTGTGAGAAAAGTACGTCAGCATCCAGTATTTCGGTTGCTACCAGTAATATTTTTAAGCGCCAGAAATAAAACTGAAGAACGCATCCAAGGTTATAAGTCTGGCTGCGACATTTATTTACCCAAACCTTTTGAGCTAAAAGAGCTAGGCGCAGCAATTCATAATCTGTTAGAGCGAAGTCAAATATTACAATCAGAGTGTCGCACGTCGTTGCTAACGGAGGTTAGACCCAATTTACAGCCACCTAGTGCCGTTGCTGCCCAAAACAACGCTTTACTACTACACCTAACTTTGCGCGAACAGCAGGTAGTCTTATTACTCACTCATGGGCTTTCTAATGCAGAGATCGGTACTCGCTTGCACTTCAGTCCGCGTACGGTAGAGAAATACGTTAGCAGTTTATTGAGAAACACCACTAGCAACCGGGCGGAATTAGTAGGGTTTGCCATGAAAAATCATCTGGTAGATTAAAGATGCGATCGCACTTTTACAGTTTCTAATAACCCACCGCAAGCATCAAGTAATAAATCAATGACATAATTAAAGCCTTCTGTACCGCCATAATAAGGATCGGGAACATCCTCGGTAGAGTATTTTGTACAGTATTTACACATCAAATGAACTTTATCGCTGTATTGTCCTGTAGAGTCGAGCGCTAAAATATCTTGATAATTGGCTCTATCCATTGCCAAAATTAAGTCAAAATCTTTGAAGTCCGATGCTTGAAACTGTCGCGCTTGACCAACTAGCTTAATCCCTAGCTTACTAATAGTAGCAGCAGTCATGCGGCGATCGGGAGGATTGCCCACATGATAACTTGCTGTACCCGCCGAATCGCAGGAAATGCTACTTTCTAAGTTTGCCTGCTCGATCAGATGATTCATAATATTTTCTGCCGTCGGCGACCTACAAATATTACCCAAACAGACAAATAAAAGTTTGTATGTCATAATTTTGCTCGGAGTGCTGGCACTACTATGAAACTAGCGCCGCACCCGGTTCTATTTACATTCCTGGTAACTCTAACCCACTGGTCAATTCTTCCATGCGATCGCGCATTATGGCAGTAGATTTGTTGTAAGCGTCTTTCATTGCTGCTGTTACAAGGTCTGAAAGTACATCGGCTCCCTCGGATACAGCATCAGGGGAAATTTCTACTCTTCTTGGTTCTTGATTGCCGCTCAAAACTACTTTAACTAAACCGCCACCAGCTTCGCCCGGTATTTCCATTTGCTCCAATTCTATTTGCAAGGTTTTTGCATTTTCTTGAACTTGCTGGGCTTTTTTGAAAGCATCAGCTAATTCTTTCATTTTGCCCAAACCAAACCCAAACCCTTGTCCTTTTGTCATGATATTAACCGCTTAATACTGTTATCAAAGTTCTATGTTCCATTAAATTATAGATGGGCTGAGGAAGTTCCTAGCGTTGTTAACCAATCGGTTGAAATTCTCCTAGCATTCTTACTTCTGGATGCAGCCATACAGACCAATTTTGCTGTACTTGTTGCTGCACATGATTAATTAGGCTAAAAATATCGTTAGCTTTAGCGCCGCCGCAATTTAATATGAAATTGGCATGACGTTGAGCTATTTGCGCCGCACCCACTTGGTAGCCTTTGAGTCCGCTTTGTTCAATTAGCCAACCCGCCGTATAAGGCAACGGGTTGCGAAATACGCTACCACAACTGGGCAAATGGTAAGGTTGACTCTTTTTTCGTTGCTCTAAGTGCTGGCTAGTAGTTGCCATTACTAAACTTGAATCAAAGCCAGGTTGGAGTTGCAAAGTGGCTCTAGTAACTAGGCGATTACTTCCTTGTAGCAAAGAAGTACGGTAGCTATAACCTAATTCCTCTAAACTTAGTATTTCTATTTTCCCTGACGGTAAAACAACTTGAGCATTAACTAACATATCTGCTATACAGGTTTTGTGAGCGCCAGCATTCATCACCACCGCCCCCCCAACGCTTCCTGGAATCCCTACCGCCCATTCCAAGCCTTGCCAGCCTCTTTCGGCTGCTTGCCAAGCAAGGCGTGGTAGTGGTTCCCCGGCGGCGACGGTGACTGTACCTGTTTGGGGATCAAAGTCGCTATGGCGCAGGTGACGAGTGCTAATTACTAAGCCCGGAATTCCGCGATCGCTAATTAGCAAGTTCGATCCTGCTCCCAGCATCGTAATTGCCAAATCTCGCGTTTGAGCGTATTCAAAACTAGCTTTTAATTGGTCTAAATTACGCGGTGCGGCGTACCACTCGGCGGGGCCTCCCACTCGAAAGGAGGTTAAAGTAGCAAGAGATACTTGAGCTTTAATTTGACACTCGGTTGCTTGTGAATACATATAGTTATGAGTTAGGCAGATATTTGACTAAATAGATGCGATCGCACTGGGGATAATTTGATTGAGGTTTCCCGCTCCTAAAAATAAAGCAATGTCTCCAGGGCGGAGCTTTTCAAGCAGAAAACTAGATACATCGTTTAAGCTCGGTTGGTAGGTTACTTTTTCTTGGTGCTGGGCAATTAGTTCTACTAATTTTTGACTGCTAACTAGCCCCAAATCTTGCTCTCCCGCGCTATAAATATCTGTAATTACAACTAAATCTGCCTTGAGAAAAGACTCAGCAAACTCTGTTAAAAAAGTCAAGGTACGACTGTAACGGTGGGGTTGAAAAATTGCTACTACTCTTGCTCCCGGCTTTGCTTGCAAACGCGCTGATTCTAAGGTGGCTTTGATTTCGCTGGGGTGGTGGGCGTAATCATCAATGAAAGTAATTCCCTTGGCAACGCCGCGCACTTCAAACCGACGACTTGCGCCCACAAAGGTAGCTAGACTTTGGGCAATAGTATCAAAATCTAGCTTTAACAATCTCCCTACAGCAACAGATGCGATCGCATTGCTAAGATTGTGCTTACCCAACAATCGTAGATTCAATACTCCTAAAACTTGACCTTGCTCCCACACCGTAGCGGTTGTGCCATCGGCGCGGTACTCAACATTGCTGACGGTGTAATCTGCTCCCGCTTGTTGCAAACTGTAGCTAATTTTTGGCTTGAGGCGATTTTTTACGGTTTGACAATCAATGCACCCAATCGTAGTATCGCAGCGACTAGCGAAAGTTAAAAATGTGTTTACTACTTGTTCTAAGTCTGCGTAATGATCGGGATGATCTAATTCAATATTTGTAATTACGCCAATCGCCGCCGATAATTTAACTAACGAGCCATCGGATTCATCAGCTTCGGCGACTAAATACTTACTTTGTCCTAATCTAGCGTTGCCGTACCAAGCGGTTACTTCTCCACCCACAACAATTGTAGGGTCAATTCCCGATTCCATGAGCATATAACCAATGGCGCTACTTGTGGTAGTTTTACCGTGAGTTCCGGCAACGGCAATACTTGAATACTCCTCCATCAAAGCCGCTAATAATTCCGAGCGATGAATCAACAAGCAACCCTTTTCTAGCGCTGCTTTGTACTCTACATTTGCTGTATTTATGGCGGTGGAATAGATTACTTGGGGTAAGGAATTATTTTTTGAACTAAAAAATTCTAAATTGCTGGCTGCTTGGCGATCGAATATCTGCGCTCCAAGGGTTTGTAATTTTTGAGTAATGTTGCTAGAGCGAGTGTCTGAACCTGATACAGGTAGTTGGCGTTTAGCCAAAATATAAGCTAGGGCAGACATTCCAATTCCACCAATACCGATGAAATGAAATGGTTTACCGCGTAAATCAACAGAATTTGGCATATTTGCTCCTTACACCCCATCACACCAACCAATCGGGGATGAATGTCACGCGCTATCATATCAAGAATTAGATTTTGTAGATAGTACAATCGGTGAATTCTTTTTCTGTGCATTGGGATAGATTTTTAAACTAATGCACCGAAAATAGAGTAATTGCAAAGCAAACAGCCATTTTAATAGTTATAAGTATTAAGATTCTTGCAACTTTTGTTTGCGGATTAACAACTTAAATATTTCGTAATTTTTTTGTAAGTTCTTAGTAAGAATATTTAAAGTATCTCTTTAAAGAGCGATCGCCAACGGAGAAGTTGCCCAAAAATATCCCCAGCCTTGCAACTCCTGTGTGAGTTAGATATGAAGGAAACTAGATATTTTCGGCAAGCTCAAGAACAGCAAGTTATAATGAACCGCCCTTTGCGATATGATGTGGTTCAATACCAAAAGTTTATTTAACACACCAGAGGGCAAGACGCTGTGATTAGAGTCGCGATCAACGGGTTTGGACGCATCGGGCGCAACTTTACAAGGTGCTGGCTGGGTCGAGAAAATAGTAATATCGATCTTGTCGCTATCAATGATACTTCCGATCCAAAGACCAACGCTCACCTGCTCAAGTATGACACCATGCTAGGAACGTTGCACAGTGCTGATATTAGTGCTGATGACAACTCCATAATAGTTAATGGCAAAACCATCAAATGTACAAGCGATCGCAACCCCGAAAATTTGCCTTGGAAAGATTGGGATATTGACCTAATTATTGAATCTACAGGGGTTTTTGTCAGCAAAGAAGGGGCATCTAAGCATATAAAAGCTGGTGCTAAAAAAGTTTTAATTACCGCCCCTGGCAAAAATGACGATGGCACGTTTGTCATGGGTGTTAATGACCACGATTATAACCACGAACAGCACGTTGTAATTAGTAATGCTAGTTGTACAACTAATTGCCTAGCGCCCATTGCTAAAGTGTTGCACGAAAAGTTCGGCATCATCAAAGGGACAATGACTACTAC
>JACCVJ010000272.1 GCA_013698215.1 Tatlockia sp.
CAAAGGAGTTTTAATTTAAGTCTGCATCGATGCCAAAAGGGCGAAATACTGCTACCTCGTTGATTTTTGCAGATAAAGCGCGATCGCCAAATTATTATTAGTTTCTCTGAGACAAAAGATTTTTTACTAATCGAGAATTTGCCTGCATTACCACCCGATAAAGTTTATGTGTTGTGGACAGTGTTAAAAAAAGGTGCGTCCTTACAAGGTAATTAACACTTTTTTAGATTTGATAATTTATAAGTTTTGCTGAAATAAGTTTAACAGGGTTGTCTGGTGACTTGATTTTGATGTTCTTGATAATTAAATCGGGATTATTTAAACATTCAATTTGTTTTCGATCTTCAATTGGAAAAGACAAATATTTAGTTTCTTGAATTAAAACAAACAATCGAAAGCTTTTATTTAACTTGTAATCAATATCAAGATAATTGTAAACATTTCTAGGATTTTCTATTTGCCACATTCCCCTTATTCTTAAATCAGTTATTCCTAAAGGATCTATTTTGTTGACTCTCCCTAATTCTTTTGTAACACTAAACTCAACTGAACTAATTTCACTGACTCCTTGAGTAATTTTATTTTTAATCTTTTCATAGGTTTCTCGGCTTGCAGCATAACAATCTCCATAGATTAACCATAGGATTTCTAATTTATTATTTGCAAAACATCCAATAGCATAAATGATATCTTTTTCTGTCCAGCTTTCACAATTACGACAAGTAGACGTAATCATTGGACTATCAATAAATAATTTTGCTGAAGGATAAGAGCTATTTAATGCTATTTTTCCCGTTCCCAATCCTACTTTTTTTACTTCCACTGCATCTCCTCCCTTTATCATTAAATCCGGTGGGTTATTAGCATTCCCAGAATATGAAAATAACTTGCTATAAGCTTCATACTTAGAACTTGTATCAGTTTCACTTACAGTATTGGCAAATATATCTTTAACGAAAGCTTCCAAAGCATCGCCCACAGCATTAATTCTATTTTGGCTACGATAAAAACTTGCTACATCTGGAATTTTACTATTGACTATCACTCTAACGGCTTGCAAAATATTTGTCATGTTTAAATAAGATTTAAGCTCAGTTGTAACGGTATATATCTTGCAGTATCACTGTTTTGTAATTTATTACTATCAAATAAATCTTTTTTTATAGCTTGAGAAATCGCATAACTAAAATTGACAGGTACAGCATTGCCAATCATTTTATAACCTGCAACTATATTGTTATAGTGAAATATAAAACTATCAGGAAAAGTTTGAACCCTCGCACACTCTCTAACAGATAATCTTCTATAAGGTGCTAGAGATTCAGTGTCAAAAACCCATTTATCTGTACCTACACGAATCATTTTACTCGCCTGGGGATGAATAGGAGCATGACGAGCGCCAGCTTGAATTGTGAAAGAAGGTTCATCCCAAGCACGAACTCTATTTCGTGACATATAAATGCTAGAAAATCCGCCTTGCATATATTCATGATTGGGAAATATACAGGTTTGAGCCTTCAACTTATTATCGGATTGCACTGTTTCAAGCAAGTCTCCTATTGCTGTGCGTAAGGTAGGTATAGGAATTGTTGTTACTATTGAGTTAAAATCAAACTGCTTATTTAAGCTGTGATGATAGCCCACAAAAATTACCCGTTTCCTATCTTGAGGAACGTTATAATCTACAGCGTTGAGTAGTTTAAAAGAAACAATGTAGTTAGCTTTTTCAAAAGATTCAACAATACTTTCAATTGAGCTACTGTGTTTCTTGTGTAGCATTCCTGAGACATTTTCAGCCAAGAAAAATAAAGGTTGCTTGTCTTGCAAAATCCGCACGTAATCTAAGAAAAGTTGCCCCCGCTCATCGTTAATTCCTCTTTGAGTACCAGCTTCACTCCAACTTTGACAAGGTGGCCCGCCAATAATTCCCACACAATCGGGAATTTCTTGAGAATCAATTTTTCTAATGTCTCTTTTATCTAAGAATGTTGAAGGATGATTTTGCTCGTAAGTTTCCCAAATATCTTTATCAAATTCATTCGCCCACATAACATCAAAGCCAGCTTGAGAAAATCCTAAATCAAGCCCACCACAACCAGAAAAAAGCGATACAATCTCAAATTCCATGCCAAAAAATTTAAACTTTAGCTAATACAAATACGCTACCTTCATTTCCTCGCCCAATCCGCAAATCGCTATCTAAGTAAGTTATATCTAACCATCCTTGTTGATTGCGACTATCGATTGCAAAACTAATAGCTGTAAACTTTTGATTAGACTCAATTTGGTCAATAAAACTAGCGGGGGATTGATAGCTAATTAACCGTTGCAAACCTAAAATTGAGCGCTTAAATTTTACTTGCACCCGTTGCTCCGTCAGGGGTTCAAACTCCGCCGCCACACTTACTAATCCTTCTAAATAAGGTAAGCCGTAAATCTCTGCAATGTTGTAAACGGTGCTAGTTTTGACGCGAATCGATTGATAAATTTGACCTAG
>JACCVJ010000283.1 GCA_013698215.1 Tatlockia sp.
TTTTCTTTGGTGCAAATACATCTATCTAGGCGGCGATCGCACCCTGGGGGTTTCCGCGTAGCAATTCCATTAATTCATCCCGGTAATCGTGAAATATAGAGTGGCGCTTAACTGTAACGTTGCGATCAGGTAGTGTAATCGACATTTCCTTTTGTACCGTACCGGGACGCGATGTTAAAGCATAAATTCGATTGGAGAGAAACACAGCTTCCTCTACATCGTGGGTAATCATAAAAATTGTTAAGTTGGTTTTTTCCCAAAGCTCCAACATAAATTGGTGCATAGATTCTTTGGTATGGACATCTAACGCGCCAAAAGGCTCATCCATTAACATTACTTTGGGTTCAGAAGCCAAAGCACGAGCGATCGCACAGCGTTGTTTCATTCCTCCCGATAGCTGCTGGGGTAAGGATTTAGCAAAGTTTTCTAACCCCACTACTTTTAGATAATAGCTGGCTTTTTCGCGGCGCTCTTTTTTTGACAATCCTTGTAACTTCAGCCCAAATTCTGTATTTTTTTGGACGCTCATCCAGGGATAAAGGGTGTAATGCTGAAATACCATCCCTCGGTCGGGGCCAGGGCCAGTTACCCGCACCCCGTCAACTTTAACCTCTCCACTGGTGGGGCGATCTAATCCGGCAATTTGACGCAATAAGGTAGATTTGCCCGATCCTGATGCTCCTACAGCGCAGATAAATTCACCGCGTGCGATCGTCATATTGATATCTTTCAAGACGGCTAAAGAGCCTTGCTTCGTCTCAAAGTTTTTGTGTAAGCTATTGACTTGTAGATACATGATTTGACCCTGATTGTTTGGTAGTTGCTCGACGGTAGATTTATCTTTTTTGACTTGCCCAGCTACAAGAAACCCTTAATAAATATTGAAATAGCAAGTCAAAAGTCAGTCCAATTACACCAATCACAATTAACCCCACAAAAATTTCATCAGTTCTCAAAAACCTTCCTGCTACGCTGATTCGCCGCCCTAAGCCTTCGTTGGCGGCAATTAATTCCGACACAATCACCAATTGCCAAGCGGCGGCTAAGTTGATTCGACAAGCATCAATAATTCCTGGGATAACGTGGGGAAAAATTACCTGCAACAATGTCTGTATCCGACTTCCACCCAAGGTATAGGTTGCCTCAATTAAGTCTTTGGGTACAAATTTGACTGTATCCATAACCATCAAAGAGTTAAAGAAAAATACGCCAATGAAGATCAAAGTAATTTTTGGTTCTTCGCCAATCCCTAAATACAAAATTAGCAACGGAATAAAAGCAGGTGCAGGCATATACCGGACTAAACCAAATAAAGGTTCTAGCAAGGCTCTAATACTGGCAAAACTGCCCATCAATACCCCTACAGGAATTGAAAACATTACCGCCAGCGAAAAGCCAACACCCACCCGCCAGAGACTTGCTACAGTATCTTTTAATAACTCTCCCGTACCCCACAATCGCCCAAAGGCTGCCATTACTTGCGCGGGAGAAGGCAAAAACTGCGGATTTACATTGCCAAAAGTAGTTACCAGCCACCATAGCAGCAATGGTAAAGCAATAGATGTAGCAATTAATCCTGTATTTAGAGGTTTGGGGATATCTTCGCCAAGTCGCCAAAAAACTGTTGACTGGAGACTTTTAGATTGTTTGGCATTTCGCAGCATTGATTCGGTGCGGCTCATGGCTTTAGGGTGGTAAGTGAGTTTATTTCTTTGCTTTTTGGGCATAGGCTTTGATAAAGCGATCGTCAAATAAGTTGCTGATATCTGGCTTTTGCTTTGCTAGTCCAACTTTGATTAAAAAATCACTCATTTCGTCCGCCGCAAAAGCTAAAGATGTTCTGTCTTTACCGGGAAGAAAGGCTTTGAGGTTTTCTTCAATACTAAAAATATGAGTTCCTTCGGCGTATTCTTTGTATTCTGGGACACTAACCCCGGCTCGTTTTGCCATAATTGCGATCGCACTTTCAGAATTTGCCGCTATGTAATCCAAAGTTGCAAACCACGAATCTACTAATGCCTGTACTTGCTCTGGCTGCTCGGTAATAAATTTGCGCGTTACTACCAAGTGATCGGGAATCGCGCCAGGAAACTCTTTAGAACTAAATAATTCTTTGCTCCCAGGACGCTTAAGAGCTTGAGTTGTAAAGGGTGCAAATACTCCCACTGCATCTACTTGTCCTCCCACGAAGGCGGCGGAGGCTTTACCTGTTTCTAAAGGTACAAATTGAATATCTTGAGAACTTAAACCTGCTTTTTCCAGTCCCAATAACAATAAAAAGTGATCTACCGTGCCTTCTTCGGCGGCTACTTTTTTGCCTTTGAGGTCAGCAATAGAGTTAATGCCCTCTCGAACAATGATTTTATCGTTGCCTGTAGAGTTGTCGTTTACTAACACAACTACTTGGTCTGCACCTCCAGAAACCGAGCTAATCGTATCGTTTAAGGTTTGACTGTTGGCGGTAATTTGTTGCGCGGCTAAGGTACTGATAGATTCTAAATAGCCATCAAACCACTTCAAGTCTACGGAGGCTTTATTTGTATCAAATATACCTCGCTCTTGGGTTACTTGCCAAGGAATCCAACCAGGCCACGCGCTAAATCCCAAACTTACCTTGGCTGGTACACTGCCTCCAGAAGATGAAGTAGTATCGGCATCAGTTTTGATATTAGCTGCTGGATTTGTACAACTGACCGTTAAAGTCAAGCCTGCCACAAATAAAGCAACATAGGTAAATAGCGATTGCAGTTTCATTACATTGTTTGTCAGTATATTTTCACAGCTTAGTCTAAATTAATACTAAATACTAAGTAATTTATCTGCTACTATTGCTACACAATTACTTAGGCTTTCCCATTAAGGGAGGTTTTGCTACTACTTGCGACTTCACCCAATCTAACCAAGCTTCTAAACCTGCTCCAGTTTTGGCAGAAATAGCAATTATTTTGACGTGAGGATTCATTTGTCTAACATTTTCCTCAATCCGGTTAATATCTATCTCTAAATAAGGTGCTAAGTCAATTTTTGTAATCAGCAAGCAATCTGCTTGTTGAAACATAATCGGGTACTTGAGCGGTTTATCTTCTCCTTCAGTAATGCTTAAAAGCGCAACTTTTAAGTGTTCGCCTACTTCAAATTCGGCGGGACAAACTAAATTACCTACATTTTCTACTAACACCAAATCAAAATCTGTAGGATTGTATTGATGTTCTAATTGATGAATTCCCCCCGCCACCATTCTTGAATCCAAGTGACACGAACGCCCGGTATTAATCGCAATAACCGGAACATTATATTTACGCAAACGTTCTGCGTCTAACTCTGTCGTCATATCCCCTTCAATAACAGCGATTTTTATTTCGCTACTCAAAGCTTCTAGAGTTTGTTCTAATAGCACTGTTTTGCCAGCGCCGGGACTACTCATGATATTTAAACAAGTAATTCCCCACTCATCAAAATGAGTGCGATTGCTGTCTGCTCCTGTTTGGTTAGCGTGAAGCAAATTAATACCTAAAGCTGCGTCAAAAGTTTGGTGCATAATTATCTAAATACTCAACCCTATCAATTTTTAATTCCCTTCCCGATCTAATATCATCCATCGGCGACTTGCACTGAGGACAAGCGTATTGAATGCCAATTTCTGGGTGATATTCTGCTTTGCAGCTATGACAAAAAGCTATTAATGGCGTTTCTTCGATAACCAGTTTTACCCCCTCTAACAACGTATTTTCAGTTTGCACTTCAAAGGCAAATTGCAAGCCCACAGGCTCTACACAAGTAAACTTACCAACAATTAAATAAATGCAAGCTATTTGCGGGTTTTCTTTTTGACTTTCTTGCCAATCTTTAATGGTCAAAATCAGCGCCTTAGTCATGTCCGTTTCGTGCATTAATTAGTCCATTCCTTAACTAATTCTGGTTGAGCGTAAGGGTGAATATAGTCAGGTTTTTGTTTTCTTGGTAATTGTCCTGATACTACCAAATGCCCCATTGTGTCACAAATTACTCGTGCTGCTAATAATGCTGTCATGTCGCTAACATCATACGGTGGCGAAACTTCGACAACTTCTAAACCACAAATAGGAGCGCGCTGGACAATTTTACCTAACATATATAAAGCTTCACGGGGTAATAAACCGCCGGGTTCTGGCCAGCCAGTACCAGGAACAAAACCCGCATCAATACAGTCAATGTCAAAACTGATATAAACGCAATCTGTGCCGTCTAAAGCTCTTTCTAAAGCAAAGTCTACCGCGTAATCTAAACCTTTTTCTACAATGTCTGTAACTGTTAAGACATTACAGGATTTCTCTCGATGAAACTTTACGCCTTCACGGGGAACTTGCCAACCACCAATTCCTAACTGAACTAAGTTTTTAGGTGGAGCATTTTTAATGTTTGTAGCGTGAAACCAAGGACAAGTGTGCATCCTTTCGTCTAAATCTTTCTCCTGAGTATCTACGTGACGGTCAAAGTGAATAATCCCAACTTTTTTATCGCCTAAATGCCGACAAATACCGCGTACTGTAGGATAGCCAATAGAATGATCTCCCCCTAAAATAATTGGGAATGCGCCAGAGCTAAAAATGTGAGCAATTCCTTTAGAAATTTGGTCAAAAGACTTTTCATTATTAGCGGGAATTGTAAAAATATCGCCCACATCACATAAGGTAATTTGTTCGCGCAAATCTACCCCTAATTCAAAACTATAAGGGGTATAAAGAGCCGAAATGCGACGGATTCCTTGAGGCCCGAAACGAGTACCGGGGCGATAAGTTGTGCCAGAATCATGAGGTACGCCAACAACTGCTACATCAAATTCGCCAACTCTGCGGACATCTTCAATATAAGGTGCTTTTAAAAAAGTATTGATTCCCGCATAATGAGGTAATTCACCACGAGAAAAAGTAGGAATAGAGCGATCGCCTATACTTTCTGCTCCTTCTAAACCAAATTCTA
>JACCVJ010000304.1 GCA_013698215.1 Tatlockia sp.
TTTAGTCGGCTTTTTAGCGATTATTTGGACGATCTCTAGTGTATTAGTAGAGAGTTGGGGCAGAACTTTCGGAACTCGAAATATAGAATTATGGTTAGGTGCGATCGCCTTTATAACTGCCTTTGCACTTTATACCAGCTATTTTGTCTTCTTTGAGACTTTGTGGCAAGGACAAACGCCGGGAAAAAGGTTAGCTAAAATTCGCGTTATTCAAGATGATGGCAGATTAATCGGGCTGCAACAAGCAACCTTAAGGGCTTTAATTAGAAGTGTTGATGACACCTTTTTTATTGGTGCATTGCTAATTATGCTTACAAAAAAAGAAAAGCGATTAGGAGATTTGTTAGCGGGAACTATTGTGATTCAAACTGAAGCATCAAACACCTCTGCAAGTTTTCCCGTATCTAGCAAGGCGCAGGAGATAGCGATTTTATTACAACATCAGGCTAATATTAGTCAGCTATTACCCGATGAATTTGCAACTATCCGCGACTATCTCCAACGACGGGAGAAAATGACCCCAAAAGCAAAAAATGAGGTAAGCTTGCAACTCGCCAAGCAGACTAAAGCAATTACAGGTTTAGATAAACTTCCTACACCCGTTGAGCCCGATGTATTTTTAGAGGCTGTCTATTGGGCGTATCAACAACAATAAACCTCCTGCATTAATAGAGACGTTGCATTGCAACGTCTCTACAGCAAAATTCATGCTATCCACCCATACCAGGGATTAAACTACCACTAAGACGCTTAAGAGCGCGTCCCGCCACTTCGCTGTAACCTATTTCACCACAAAGGATTTTACCCATGCGTTGGGTAGCAGAGGGGCGCTTAACTCCAACTCTGTAGCCAATCCCTGGGACTCGGTAAAATACCGCCGCCAAACGCTGCGCCCAGATCATTTCCGCTCCCCATTCTTCGGTAATAACTTGGGTGTACTTCTCCAAAGCATTCAAATCGCCACCAATAGCGCGATCGATTGATTCTGCGGCTTTTAAACCGCTAAAAATTGAGGGGCGAATCCCCTCAGCGGTCATTGGATCGACAATACAAGCCGCTTCTCCAGCTAAAACGGCATTTTGAGTATGCAATCGTTGATTGCCATCCCACAAACAGAGGGGATGCCCGTATTGTTTGGTAGTTTTCATATCAATGCCAAACAAGTTACTGTATTCGCCTAAAATCTTCTTAAAATCTTGCCCTTCCCCACCTCGAAAAGTGCCAATCCCAATCGAGTAACCGTCAGCTTTAGGGAAGTTCCAAATATAGCCATTTTTGACCATCCCAAACTCGAAATGAGCAATATTACTGTTTTCGACCTTAGCGATCGCCTCCGCCTCTAAAGCTGCTCCCAAACGGCGCTGACGCTCTTTAAAACCTAGTAACTTCGCCATTGGTCCTTTAGCACCATCAGCCGCAATCAAAAACCGTCCGTCAAAGGAACCATTGCTAGTATTAACTTGCCAAGAGTCGTTTTTAAACTCAATGCTTTTAACTTCGGTACTATCTTTTAATTCTGCGCCTTGTTTCTGGGCTTGCTGAATCAAAAAATAATCGAAAACATCACGCCTGACCATCCACATCGGTTCTGGTGTATTTAATTCTGCTTGTACTGGATCTTCCATTTTCCAGGTGTAGCGAATGGTATTGACTTTAACAGAAATTGCTGGGGAAAAGTCAAAATCAAACCACTTGGCGACTTCTGGCGATACTCCACCGCCACAAGGCTTATAACGTGGCAGCGATTCTTTTTCTAACACTAAAACGGAATGCCCTTTTTTAGCTAAATGATAAGCAGCCGTGCCACCTGCGGGGCCTGCCCCGACAATAATGCAATCGTACATAATCCTAAATTTAGCTCCGTTTTATACTTAAACTGGTAGATATCCTGAGAAGACTTTAACTAATTTTGCGCTTTTATTTACAAATCTATTGGTAGCAAATAAGCATTTTACAAAAACAATAGCCTAAAGAGCAATAAATACGTCTAAATTATTCTTAGATCCTTAATTTGCTAAGGGCTGAGAGAATGTTAATTATCCTGTTTTGAGTTAGATAGTTGTGATTCCTCTAAGTTCCCCCGTCCAAACCCAAACCCGCAAAGCCGATCATTTACGAATCTGTCTAGAGGAGGATGTGCAATTTGCTAATACCAACGGATTAGAACGTTATCGTTTTACTCATTGTTGTTTGCCAGAATTAGATCGTAGCGAAATCGATTTAACTACAACATTTTTGGGCAAACAGCTATTAGCACCTTTACTAATTTCTTCAATGACGGGTGGTACAGAACAAGCCCGAATCATTAACCAGCGTCTAGCCACTGTTGCCCAAAACTATAAAATAGCTATGGGCGTGGGTTCTCAAAGAGTAGCTGTAGAAAAGCCGATTGTTGCTTCTACCTTTGCTGTGCGATCGCTCGCTCCTGATATTCTCCTATTTGCTAATTTGGGCGCGGTGCAACTTAACTATAACTACGGTTTAGATCAATGTCTGCAAATGGTCGATTTGGTGCAAGCTGATGCCTTAATTTTGCACCTCAACCCCCTACAAGAGTGTATTCAAACTAAAGGAGATACAAATTTTAACGGATTGCTTGACAAAATTAACATTTTATGCAGTAAGTTACCTGTGCCAGTAATTGCTAAAGAAGTAGGGAACGGGATTTCGGCAGCAATGACGAAAAAACTAATAGAAGCGGGAGTAAAAGCAATTGATGTAGCTGGAGCGGGGGGGACATCTTGGGCAAAGGTAGAAAGTGAAAGAGCCGAAACCCCCTTGCAAAGGCGCTTGGGCATGACGTTTGCTGATTGGGGTTTGCCTACGGCGGAGTGCATTACCAGCATTCGCGCTGTCGCACCAACAGTACCTCTAATTGCTTCTGGTGGCTTGCGTCATGGCTTAGATATCGCCAAGGCTTTAGCAATAGGCGCAGATATTGGGGGAATGGCATTACCCTTTTTGCAGGCGGCGGCTCAATCGGAAGCGGCTCTAAATGAGTTGGTTGAAGTATTGATTGCGGAAATGACAACGGTGCTATTTTGTACGGGAAATGCCACGATAGAGCAACTAAAATCATCGTCAGCTTTGCAAGCGCTAACAAGAGAAATCGCCTAACCCACGAATTTGCAAAACTTTAAGTTAGATTGGTAGTTTATCTTACTGGCAGCAAAACGTAAAAAAAGTTAGCTGTTAGCTAACCGTTAGGAATATCAAAATGCGTAATTTTATTAAACAAACCTTTACAAGCGCGATCGGCAGCTTGCTAGGGCTATTTATTTTTTTTGGACTGGGAACTGTGGGATTGATAGGACTGCTAATCGCCGCAGGTCAAGATAAAAGTACCCAAGTAAAAAACAAATCGGTATTGGTATTAGATTTAGCGCTAAATATTACTGATTCTAAGCCCAACTCTAGCAGCAGCGCCGCCTTGCAAGAAGCACTATCAGGAGAAGATAGAAATAGAGTTACGCTGCGTACTGTTTTAGATACCTTAGAAAAAGCTAGGCGCGATCCGCGCATTGTTGGTATTTATTTAGATGGTAGTAGAAGTAGTGGAGAAAGTTCTACAGGCTTTGCTACGCTTAAGGAAGTAAGAGCCGCTTTAGAAAAATTCCGCGCCGCCGGAAAAACTATCGTTACCTATAATGTGGAATGGAGCGAACGCGATTATTATCTTAGCTCCGTAGCTAATAAGATTATTATCAATCCATTGGGAGCGATGGAACTTAATGGCTTGAGTTCTCAACCGATGTTTTTAGCCGGAGCTTTAGAAAAGTACGGTATCGGGATTCAAATTATCCGAGTTGGCAAATTTAAAGCCGCCGTTGAACCATTTATCTTAACTAAGCTAAGTCCAGAAAACCGCCAGCAAACCGAGAGATTATTGGGCGATGTATGGGGAGAATGGCAAAGCGCCGTTAGCAAGAGCCGCAATGTCACTACTAGCAAATTGCAACAAATCGCCGACAATCAAGGCATACTTGAAGCTAGTGCTGCCAAAAGTAATGGTTTAGTTGATAAAGTCGCGTATTTTGACGAAGTTTTGGGCGATCTTAAGCAGTTAACGGGTAGTAAAGCCGAAGAACGAACCTTTGAGCAAGTTAGTTTATTAGACTACTCTGAAGTTTCTGGGAAATCTTTGGGTGTAGAGCGCACCTCAAAAAATCATGTTGCGGTTGTTTACGCTGAAGGTACGATTGTTGATGGACAAGGTGGAGTAGGACAAGTAGGAGGCGATCGCTTTGCGCGGATATTTCGGAGGTTGCAGCAAGATAAAACTGTAAGAGCGATCGTTTTGCGCGTCAATAGTCCGGGGGGTAGCGCGACGGCTTCAGAGGTCATGCAGCGCGAAATTAAGCTTGTAGGTAAAACAAAACCTGTAATTGTCTCTATGGGTGACGTGGCGGCTTCGGGTGGTTACTGGATTGCTACCGATGCTAACCGCATTTTTGCCGAGCCAAATACAATTACTGGCTCTATTGGCGTGTTTGGAGTGCTACCAAACTTTCAGAAACTTGCAAATAATAATGGCATTACTTGGGATGTAGTCAAAACGGCTAAACTTGCTGATAGTCAAACTGTTTCTCGTCCTAAGTCTCCTCAAGAATTGGCAGTTTATCAAAGTTCTGTCAACCGACTTTATGGTTTATTTTTGAGTAAAGTTGCCCAAGGGCGCAATCTTCCAGCCCAAAGAGTAGCAGAAATTGCCCAAGGTCGGGTATGGTCGGGAGTAGCAGCAAAAGAAATTGGTTTAGTTGATGAAATTGGCGGTATTGATGCAGCGATTAGTTACGCGGCTAAACAGGCAAAGTTAGGCAATGATTGGCAAGTAACAGAGTATCCCGCAGTCCGCAGCTTTGAACAACGTCTACTCGGACAATTAGGCAACGAAGCGCGGGTAAGATTGGGCGGTGAGACAATCAAGTCAACAGATTTGCTGACGGCGGAGTTTGCAAAACTACAACAAGAGCTAGAAGTATTGCAATCAATGAACGATCCCTTGGGGGTTTATGCTCGTTTGCCGTTTAACCTCAAGATTGAATAAATAGGTATCTACTTTAACCAAGCGCACACCAGGTAATAAGTAAAATCACGGTTGTATTTTAAAACTATACCTATAGAATTAGGAAAAGTTAAATATATAAACGCGATCGCCCACATCTACCTATGGATATAAAAAATAAGCGTCTGGCACTATTAGTAATTTCTTGTAGTGCCGTAGGAGTAATTCTAGGCGGTAGTGCTAGTTTGGCAGAGAGCAATCAATGTTGGGAATCTAAAGAGGTGACAAATGATTGTCTCATTCAAGAGCCATTAGTTAAAACTATGCAAGGCATGAGTACGGGTTTAATTGCTGGATTTAGCGCCGCCGTAGTGGCGGCTTTACAAATCAAACACGACGAATAAAGTTTCTAACCTTTAACGCTAATTATCCCCGCGATCGCTGCTGCTACAGCCGAGGTAAAAGCCGAACCAAATAACCACCAAGCTGCGGTTTCTTCTACCTTTTGAATAGCGTGTGCTTGAACAATAGCCTGTTGTTTGCGGGTTTGCTCGATCAGTTGTTCTAATTCTTGACTAAGTTGGATTGATTTGTCTTCAATGTGGGCAGGTTGAAGCACGGCAAGTATAGTTTCTGGTGCAGATTTTGGCGGTTGTTGTCCCCAAAGCTGTAGCCAATAGGTTTCTAACTGATCCATAGCTTGATTGACATCGTTTTTAGAAAAGTCTGTGCGGCTGCTAACTACAGCAATTCGCGATCAAACCAGCCACAAAAAGAGCTATCTAATAGGCTCAAAGAAAAGCCCACAATGATTAAACCAATTAAGAGCATTTTCATCGGTAATCGCATTTACGGCCATAGTAATTGC
>JACCVJ010000329.1 GCA_013698215.1 Tatlockia sp.
CTTCAGCAGCTTATACTTAAGCTCCTTAATTTTTTCTTCAAAGAACAGCGAGTGGTTAATATATCTTTAGTTCAAGCTGGGCGAGAGTCTTTAGAACTCAATCGAGAATTAATTAAACAAATAGTTAACTTACAAGCCAAAATTAATAATGCAGAAGTTCGCTTAAATAATATAGAAATTTCCCAGCAAAATATCAACACTCGCTTAGATAATGTAGAAGTTCATGGACAAAATATCGATACTCGCTTAGATATAATAGAGCAAGACCGTAGCTATATTAAAAATGAGTTGGGACAACAAAAATCTCAAATTAATTTATTTCTAGAAACCGCTAATCAACGCTCCACAGAGAACTTTAGTAGACAAGAAGTGCAAAAATTAACTGAAGAACATTCGCACTCTGTAGATGCAGCTTATGTTGCTTTTGAGGATCGCTTTCGCGGTAGTAAAGTAGAGATTATTGAGCGATTAAAAGTCTATTTACCAATACTTTCTGCTGCAAAGGTTGGTACAAAAGATCAGCCAATCTTAGATTTGGGATGCGGTAGAGGAGAATGGCTAAATCTGCTTCGAGAATCTAAATATGTTGCTAGAGGGGTAGACATCAATAGAATAATGGTTGAGCAATCTACTGCACAGGGATTAGAAGTAATACAATCAGAGGCAATTCCCTATTTGCAATCTTTACCAAATGATTGCTTGGGTGCAGTTACAGGATTTCATATTATTGAACATCTAACATTAGCAACTTTAATTGAGCTAATTAGTCAAACAGTGAGAGTATTAAAACCAGGAGGATTAGCTATTTTTGAAACCCCCAACCCCAAAAACTTAGTAGTAGGAGCTTGTAATTTTTATTCCGATCCAACCCACAAAAATCCTGTTTTTCCCGAAACAATTCAGTTTTTTTTACAATATCAAGGATTAGTGAATGTAAAGTTAATGTATCTAAATCCTGTAGAAGATACTTCTTTTAAACGGATAGACCCGAAGTGGGATACACTGGATAACTGGTTTTTTGGCGCGCGGGACTACGCGGTAATTGGGCATAAAATATGAAGCCACTGGCTATTGTAACTCCTTGGTTTGGTAGAGATTTGAAAGGAGGCGCGGAACAACAAGCATGGCAAGTAGCGACACGCCTTGCCAATCGCGGACATAGAGTAGAAGTGCTAACTACCTGTTGCCATTCATTTCAAGACGATTGGGCAACTAATTACTACAAAGCTGGAGTCCAGCACGATGCAGGAGTGACAATTAGGCGGTTTCCGGTACAGAAACGCGATCGCCAAGCTTTTGATTTAGTCAATGGCTTAATGCTGGCTTTACCTCCCTCTCGGTTAAAAATTGGCGTGAATCCCGTAACAGCAGAATATGCAGCCAAGTTTTGTAGTGAAAATATCAACTCACCCAAGCTAATGCAGCACTTGCAGCAAAAAGAGCGAGAATATTGCGCTTTTTTGTTTCTTCCTTACCTGTACGGATGTATTTTAAATGGCTTACCAAAAGTCAGCAGTAGAGCCTTTTTACAACCCTGCTTGCACGATGAAGTTTATGCTTATTTACCTGAAGTTGCTCAAATATTTTACGCAGCCAAAGGACTGCTATTCCTTAGCGATGGTGAAGCACAGTTAGCTACAAATCTATACGGGCCAGCAATTCTGGCTAAAAGTATCGTCGCTGGAGCGGGAGTAGAAGTTGATCGCCATTATGCACCCATCGAAAAAATTAAAGACTTTGAAACTACACAAAATCAATTTATTCTCTGTCTTGGTCGTCGTGATGTAGGTAAAAACACTCACTTATTGGTACAAGCATTTATCGCCTTTAAACAAAAGTATCCAGAAACAAAGTTAAAATTGGTGCTTGCAGGTACGGGAAAAGAGTCTTTTGAGAATTTGGAGCAAAGTGTAATCGATCTAGGTTTAGTAGCAGAAAATGAGAAAGCAGCCTTACTCTCTAACTGTTTAGCTTTATTTCAGCCTAGCCGCAATGAAAGTTATTCTCGTGTTTTGATGGAAGCTTGGTTATATGGCAAACCTGTAGCTGGTAATAGGGAATGTTTGGCGGTAGAAATCGCCATCCAAAAGTCTCAAGGAGGATGGTTAGCTACTACTATAGAGGAGTGGACAGCACTATTTGCTCAATTTGAACCGCTTACCCATGAATTAGAACAAATCGGTGCAAAGGGTCGACAATACGCCCAAAAGCATGGGGATTGGGAGCAGGTGATGGCTCGCTACGAAACCGCGCTAGAATTAGTCCCTCAACAAGTTGCTTTACCTAGAAAGCCTAAGCTTCGGGAAATCCATCAATTATTGCCAAATTTAGCTTACGGTGATGCGATTTCAAATCATGCTTTGACGATTCGAGATAGTTTACGCGATCGCGGTTATGAATCGGAGATTTTTGTTCGCTACCTCGATGATCGCGTTGCTTCCCAAGCCAAAGTATTTGAGCGCCAGATTGCTCCCCAAGCGGGACTAATTTATCATCATTCTATTGGTTCAGAATTAACGGAGTATGCGATCGCTCATCCTGGTGCGAAATGTTTGATTTATCACAACATTACCCCGGCGAAGTTTTTTCAACCTTACAGACCAGATTTTGCCGCCATTCTAGACAAGGGTAGAGCCGAACTACAGGAGCTTGCTCAATACTTTTGTTTATCTGTAGGAGTTTCCGACTATAACGCTGCGGAACTTGCCTCGGCGGGGTTTGAGCAACCAGGCGTATTACCCATTGCTGTAGATCCGAGAAAATGGAATAGGATTCCAGATTCGGCGTTAATGGAGCAGTTACAAGATGGCAAATCAAATTTGCTGTTTGTAGGCAGGATAACGCCAAATAAATGTCAAGAGCAGCTTGTTGAAGCTTTCTACTATTATCTAACAATGGATGTCGAAGCGCGGCTAATTTTGGTAGGAGAAGGAAACAGTAACGATCCTTACTATCACCACCTACTTAGTGTTATTGATAAATTTGACTTAAGTTCTTATGTTCTGATGCCAGGTCAAGTAAATGATGCTCAGTTATTGGCTTATTACCGCACGGCTGATTTGTT
Source organism: Tatlockia sp. (assembly GCA_013698215.1). Taxonomy (GTDB): domain Bacteria; phylum Cyanobacteriota; class Cyanobacteriia; order Cyanobacteriales; family Chroococcidiopsidaceae; genus Aliterella. The sequence continues at coordinate 3,065 of JACCVJ010000329.1, forward strand.
TTGGTCGATGAGCGAACATGAGGGTTTTGGAGTACCGTTAGTTGAGGCGATGTGGTTTGATATTCCGGTTTTGGCATACAAAAGTAGCGCAGTACCAGAGACTTTAGGAAAATCAGCTTTAATGTTTAACAACAAAGAAGATTTAGTTCACGTAGCGGCTCTTGCCAAATTGCTAGTCAAAGATCGAGCTTTACAATCAAAAGTTAT
>JACCVJ010000334.1 GCA_013698215.1 Tatlockia sp.
ATGTTGGAATTAGTTTTAGCGCCAGCAAAAGAGTGGATTAGCAAATCGGACGAGGAAATTATTGCTGCTACTACAAGCGAACTTGCAAAATTATTTCCCGACCATTTTAACGGTGATAATCAAGCAAAACTACTGAAGTATCACGTAGTCAAAACCCCACGATCGGTCTACAAAGCCACTCCTGGTCGCCAAGAGTACCGCCCTAGTCAAACAAGCCCGATTAAAAATTTCTTTTTAACTGGGGATTACACCATGCAACGCTACCTAGCAAGTATGGAAGGAGCCGTATTTTCTGGTAAGCTAACAGCGCAGGCGATCGCCAGCACCAAAATTGAAACAACATTGTCCGAACCCTTACAAACGCCACTCCAGACTGCAACGAATGCTGCAACTGCCTGAATCCCCGTGCATGAGAAAATTAGTCTCTGTAGAGGATGCCTACGAACTTTGCCGCCAAATTACGGCAAAGTATTCCAAAACTTTTTATCTCGGTACGCTGCTCATGAACCAGCAGAAGCGCCGAGCTATTTGGGCCATTTATGTTTGGTGTCGCCGGACAGACGAATTAGTTGACGGCCCGGCGGCAGAATTTACGACCCCAGAAACCCTAGAACTATGGGAAAAACAATTAGAATCTCTATTTGCCTTCCAGCCCCTTGAAGACCCGGACGTGGCGTTAGTAGATACTATTCAACGCTTCGGGCTAGATATTCAGCCGTTTCGAGACATGATTGCTGGACAGCAAATGGATCTGTACCGCAGTCGTTACGAAACCTTTGAAGACTTAAACTTGTACTGTTACCGAGTTGCGGGGACTGTGGGTTTAATGTCAACAACGGTGATGGGGGTAGATAATCGGTGCAATACTGCCTCTTGGAGCCAGCAAAAAATCCCCGATCCCACCCCGGAAGCGGTAACTTTAGGGATTGCAAATCAACTTACAAATATTTTGCGCGATGTTGGCGAAGATGCTAGGCGGGGACGAATTTATCTACCTTTAGCCGAGTTAGCAAGGTTTGACTACACGGAGCAAGATTTATTTAAAGGTGTAATTGATGAGCGATGGCGAGAACTAATGCGCTTTCAAATTCGCCGTACCCAAGAGTATTACCGCCAAGCTGAAAAAGGAATTGGCTACCTAGCACCCGATGCACGCTGGCCAGTACTCGCATCTTTAATGCTTTATAGTCAGATTTTGCTAGAAATTGAACGTAACGATTACGACGTATTTAAAAAACGGGCTTACGTGTCGGGATTCAAAAAGCTTCGTTATCTACCAATGGCCTGGCTGCGAAGTCAAGTGCTTTGATAAAGTCGGGGTAACTTTATCAAAGCACTTGCATATTGTCGTCAGGTCTGCTAGATTAGTTATTGCCTCATAAGTGGAGAGGTGGCTGAGTGGTCGAAAGCGACAGATTGCTAATCTGTTGTACGGCAGGTAACTCCGTACCGAGGGTTCGAATCCCTCCTTCTCCGTTGTTTTAAGGTAAATCCTAAGTAATTGATTTACCTTAAAACTCTAAGATTGTCTTTTTATTGCTAGTATTTTCTGTCTTCGTTTTCCTAACAGTTTTGACTCGTTTAGTCTAAAATCAAGTTCATTTACAAATTGTGAAATGAATCGGGTTAATAGCAATAGAGGAGTCGAATATTTTTATGGTTAATAAATTTGCGATCGCTTTAGCAGTAGCGAGTGGGCTACTAGCGGTCGGTTGTCAACCTACTACTACCGGGGAAACGATTATTAGCCCCGCTTCTACAACCTCAGCAAGTAGTAATGACGGGCTAAAAATTGGCACGCTGTTGCCGCTTACGGGGGACTTAGCAAGTCAAGGACAGCAAATGGCGGGGGCTGTACCTTTACTGGTAGAACAAGTTAATGCTTGTGGGGGTGCAAACGGAAAAGACGTCACTTTAATTTCTCAAGACGATCAAACTGACCCCGTAGCTGGAACTACAGCAATGACCAAGCTAGCAGAAGTCGATCGGGTGGCAGGGGTAGTGGGGTCGTACGCTAGTAGTGTTTCTAGCGCCGCCATCGGGGTAGCAGCGCGCAATAAAGTTATGATGGTTTCCCCTGGTAGCACTAGCCCTGTATTTACTGAACGAGCCAAAAGAGGCGAATTTAATGGATTCTGGGCGCGGACTGCACCCCCCGACACTTACCAAGCCTTAGCTTTAGCGCAATTAGCTAATAAAAAAGGTTTTAAGCGGGTTTCGACAGTAGTTATTAACAATGACTATGGCGTTGGGTTTGAAAAAGCTTTTGTTAGTGCCTTTAAAAAATTGGGTGGAACGATAGTTAACGAAGCTAACCCCACTCGTTACGACCCCAAAGCAAATACTTTTGATACGGAAGCGGCGGTGGCTTTTGCTAATAAGCCTGATGCTGTAGTTGCGGTACTATACGAAGAAACTGGGAGTTTGCTCCTTAAATCTGCTTACCAGCAAGGTGTCAGTCAAGGAGTGCAAGTTATGCTTACCGACGGCGTAAGGTCTGATGGTTTTCCGGCAAAAGTTGGTAAATCTAGCGACGGTAAATTTATTGTTAGCGGTGCTATAGGCACTGTACCTGGTGCTGATGGTAAAGCTTTACAAGCTCTGACCACACTATGGCAAGCTAAAAAAAATCAACCACCTGGAGAGTATGTACCCCAATCTTGGGATGCGGCTGCGCTTTTAATCCTTGCTGCCGAAGCTGCTAAAGCTAATACAGGGATTGGTATTCATGACAAAATTCGTGAAGTTGCTAATGCTCCAGGGACAGAAGTATCAGACGTTTGCGAAGGGTTGAAGTTATTAAAATCCGGTCAAGATATCAATTATCAAGGAGCAAGTGGCAACGTAGATATTGATGAAAACGGGGATGTCTTGGGCGTTTACGATGTGTGGACGGTAACTAATGATGGCAAGGTGTCAGTTACAGGTCAAGTCAGTCCGAAATAGTTGGCATTTGTAGTAAACCAGGATATAAATGTGCTGAACAGTACATTTATATCCTGAAAACAACTAATTAAAGTCCAAAGCCGCCAAAGTTGTAGCCAACTCCCACCGATAGTCCAATATCAGTTTCAGAGGCAATCCCGACATTCAGCCCAGCATTAGCAGTAAACTGACTGCTTAAGGGGACATCTATACCACCTGTTAGCAATAAACCAATGTCATCATCCTCGGCGGTGGAAATCGTCACGCCAGCACCGATGTAGGGCGCGATTCGTAAAGCTTCTTCTAAAGCCTCGGTACGGCGGATAGAAAACTCGTAAGTAACAGGTAGAAGGATTATAGGATCGTCACCTAAAATCACGCCGGGACGCAAAGCTAGAGAGTTTGTCAAACCAATTTTGCTGATAATCATCAAGTTTCCATCGCCTAAAGCCGTATCACCGCTTAAACCAACATTTACGCCTATTCCTACATAACTAGAGCCGCTGCGAGTTCTCCTACCTGGAGCTACCGGGAGTTGAGCAACTTCTGATGAATCGGTCAACTGCTCCGATTGGTTAACAATAGAGGGCTGCTTGCTCAAATTATTAGCATTAGTGGCAGTAGTACCAGGAATTGGAGCCGGAGTTGCATTTTGTTCTAAAGCTGGAGCGGTTTGTTGTAATTGGTCTAAATTCTCTTGATTAGCCGCAACGGTTTGAGAACTTGGGAGAGGATTATTTGTAACGGCGGCAGAATTATTATGCTCAGGAAAAGCTGTTTGGTATTGGGAAGCATCTAAAAAAGCTGCCGCAGGAATTTGCGTACTACTGATAGAAAACTGTAGGTTGTTTTCTGGTAGTTGGGCAGAGGCTTCTACACTATTATTCATAGTTTGAGCTTGAACTGTAGATACGCTCGTACTAATAACAGCAATCCCCGCCGCTAGGGGCGCTATCACTAATAGATTTAATCCAAATTTGATTTTATTGAAGTCAATCATACTTTTCTACTCACACACTTTTGTTAAAAATTTAGCATAGCCCATACCTTTGTTAATCGCTAAGAAGGCAGATATCAAGGATTGCACTGAGCAAAGGGCAGCTAGAACGGACTAGAAAACTACTCACAGGTTTTAAAAGCTCAAATCAGCAAAAATTTCCGGTTTTGCCCTCATTAAAGCAAGTTTATTTGGTGTTTGGGCTAGGTTTCTCTCCTATACCTGCCGATTGCAATGCCATCTGCATAAATAGCTTTTGCGAGTTAGTTTGAGGAACCGCCGCGTCATCTAAAGTAGCGCCGCGCTTTTTATAGCTACCATCAGACTGCAATTCCCAAGCTTGGCAG
>JACCVJ010000356.1 GCA_013698215.1 Tatlockia sp.
GCCAGCAATCATGGCAAACAACCACTTAGAATGGCTGTACAGATTGTATCAAGAGCCTTGGCGCTGGCGAAGAATGCTGGCTTTACCAGTATTTGTCTATAAAGCAATAGTACATAGGTTTACTCAGTCGAATCCTTTAAGCGCATCATTCCCTGTAAATGAAGCGCCGCCGAAATAAGTCTGCGTAGCTAATCCACTACTGGGATTTAACCACATTTAAAAAATAGCCTGTGATTCTAGCAGCTAAAGATGTTAGCTGCGATCGCATTTTTACTAAAGTTTTTGGCTGAATTTAGGTATGAAAATGATTTTGAGTGATTTCAAAACCAATGTAGAGACGTTGCATTGCAACGTCTCTACACCAAAATTCATACATCTAATCAGCAACTTAATTACAAATTTTACCTAAAAGTAGCTTGCACTAACCAATTCAATATTACCAATGTTTTTATTTCTATCTAAACTACTGCCTTTATTTATTTATCCTTTGGGGCTGTCGTGTATTTTGCTAGTAGTAGCATTGGGAATGTTGTGGAAAAAGCCGCGCTTTGCAGCAATCCCCATCGCCTCAGCTTTGGTTATCTTGCTAGTAACAAGTAATAATTGGGTTGCTTTGTCGTTAATGCAGTCTCTTGAATGGCAAAATACCCCCAATCAGTTGCCTCAAGCAGAGGCGATTGTTGTATTGGGTGGGGGAACAAAATCGCAGTTTTTCCCTCGTCCTGGAGTAGATTTAAGTGAAGAAGGCGATCGCGTTCTTTATGGCGCAGAGCTATACAAGCAAGGTTTAGCACCAATAATTATTGTTAGTGGTGGACGCATTGCGTGGCGGGGTAGTGGTTCCCCAGAATCAAAGGATATGGCGGAGATTTTAACCCAAGTGGGCGTTCCTAATAGTGCGATTATTCTCGAATCCAATTCTTACAATACTCACGACAATGCCGTAAACGTCAAACAAATACTCCAAAGCCGGGGAATTAAAAATATTTTACTTGTAACTTCGGCAATGCATATGCCGCGCAGTTTGGCAATATTTAAGCGTCAACAAATCGCGGCGATCGCTGCGCCTACTGATTTTCTGGTTAGTACAAACGAATTTCAAGAAATTCAAAGTAGTTTTGAAGCTAAGTTACTGACTTTATTGCCTGATAGCGGCTCTTTGCAAAATTTTACTCGCGCTTTAAAAGAGTACGTGGGGTTAATTATCTATCGCTTGCGCGGTTGGGTTTGATTTCAAAATAATGAGTCCAAATCTCTGTATCCACTGACTACACGGGCTACATCAATGCCATCTGTTCTCGGATAATAAAAAATAATGTACTCATCCACCATAAATCCACGCAAGTTAGGAGCGAGTTGGGCGTAACTTTTTCCCATTGAAGGAAATCCTGCTACAAGGTTACATTTTTGCCGGATGGCATCAAAAATTTTACCAGCTACCTTTGGTTCGCTTTGAGCCAGATATTCGCAGAGCCTTTCTAAGTCTTGAACCGCCGCATCAGAGAAAGAATAGCTACTCATAGCCCAGATTCAATAATTTCATGAATTTTTTGTTTGAGTCTAGAAAAAACTATTTCCCCATCCGTTACTTGTCCACTGGTAATTTGTTTTGTTCCTACAGCGATTTTTTGGCGTAGTTCGTCAAGAGCGCGATCGCGTTTTTCTAGCAATTGGAACGCTTCTTCAACTACTTCCTCCGCGTTTACATACTTTCCGGTTTCAATCTGAGTTTGAATAAACTGTTCTTGTTCTGGCTTTAGAAAAATAGTCATTTAACTAGCTTCATAAATTCTTTTACTATAACTAACCTAAATAAGCTTTTTTTACTCGCTCATCATTGAGCAAATCGTCAGCTTTTCCTTTTAACGTGATCCAACCTGCTTCTAACACATAACCGCGATCGGCTATTTGCAATGCTAAGTTAGCATTTTGCTCGACTAAAAGTATCGTTATTCCGGTTTCCCGCAGTTTTTGAATAATTGCAAAAATATCTCGAACTA
>JACCVJ010000363.1 GCA_013698215.1 Tatlockia sp.
CGCGTCAACATCTTTTTTTCAATTAAATTTATTACATCCGGCAAAAGCGGAATTTTATCAGATTGTAATCTAAAAGTTACATTGCTGGCTTTTGCCATTTCAAAAGCATGCCCGAGCAAACCAAAACCAGTTACGTCAGTACAACCGTTTGCCTTAACTTTCTGCATAGTTTTAGATGCTTCTCTTGCGGAAGTCGTCATTGTTTTTAGCACCGCGTTTTTCGATGCTTCGCTCGCCTTAGCAAATTTTATTGCTGTGTTTATCACACCGGTTCCGATTGGTTTTGTTAGAATCAATACATCGCCTGCCTTTGCACCGGAATTTTTCATAACTCTTTTAGGGTCAACAATTCCCGTAACCGCATAACCGAATTTTATTTCCTGGTCATCAACCGAATGTCCGCCTAAAACAACTACGTTCTCTTCGTTTAATGCCTTTTGTCCGCCTAACAATATTTCGCCTAAAACACCCCAATCACCTTTCTGAGGATAACAAACTATTGAAAGCGCAGAAATCGGTGTTCCGCCCATTGCATAAACGTCATTCAAAGAATTTACTGCCGCAATTTTTCCGTAAATTTCCGGTTCGTCAGCGACAGGGGTAAAAAAATCAACAGTTTGAACCAAAGCAATTTCAGTATTGAGACGAAACACACCAGCATCATCCGATGTTTCATACCCGACTAAAACATCCGTTGAAAAATTCTGATTCGGTAATTTACTCAAAACTTGAGCAAGATCGCGCGGCGCTAATTTAGCCACTCAACCGGCGCAAGAAACCATTTCTGTTAGTCTTTTACGTTTCATAAACTTATAAATTTTATCTACTTTGATAATAGTATTTGATAAATTCTATCCAAATCCGATTCGCTGTAATATTCTATCTCAATTTTACCGCCCGTTCCCTTTCCGTCGGAAATTATTTGAACTTGCGTACCAAGTTGTCGTCGTAATTTTATTTCCGCTGCTTTTACGTTTGCGTCTTTTTGCTTTGTAACTAGTTTCTTTTCATTTGTTTGCGTATCTTCCCTGCCAATTCTTTTTACTGCCTTTTCAGTTTCTCTAACCGATAGCGACATCTCAATTATTTTTCCGGCAAGGCGTCTCTGCGAATTTTCGTCGCCGGTCATCAATAAAGCTCGGGCATGTCCAGCTGTTATTTTTTGTTCTTCAATCAATTTTTGTATATCGTCGGGAAGTTTTAACAATCTTAAAAAAGTTGTAATCACCGTCCGGTTTTTACCGACTCTTTCGGCTATCATTTCCTGGGTTAGACCGATTGTTTCGATTAAATTTTTATAAGCTCTTGCCTCTTCGATTGCATTAAGTTCTTGTCTTTGAATGTTTTCGATTAGAGCTAATTCCAGCAGTTTCTCGTTTGCCACAGTTTTTACTACTGCAGTAATTTTTTTTAATCCGACTTTTTTGGCAGCCCGCCAACGCCTTTCACCCGCAATTAACTCAAAAATTGAACCTTTACGTCTGACAATTATCGGTTGCACTATACCGTTTGCTTTTATCGACTGAGCTAAATCACTCAAACTTTCCTCAGTGAATTTTGTTCTCGGTTGTTCGGCATTCGGTTCTATCAAATCTAAATCAATTTCAAGAAGCTCTCCGTTTTTTCCCTGTGTTGTTTCTTCACCCAAAAGAGCATTTAATCCTCGACCCAGTACTTTTCTATTCATGATTTAATATCTCCTTTGCCAGTTGAATATAGCTTTCCGCGCCGCGCGAACGTATGTCATACAAAATTATCGGCTTACCATAACTTGGAGCTTCGGCAAGACGAATATTACGCGGAATTACAGTTTTCAAAACTTGCGTCCCGTAAAAATCTCTTAAATCCTTTGCTACTGCCGCCGATAAATTTGTTCGCTCGTCATACATTGTCAGAAGCAGTCCTTCAATCATTAATTGTGGATTGAGTCCCCTTCTTACTCGCGCCAAAGTATCGAATAATTCTGTAACTCCTTCTAAAGCAAAATATTCACATTGTATAGGAACGAGAAGAGAATTTGCAGCCGTCAAACTATTTAATGTGAGAAGACCTAAAGACGGCGGACAATCTATAATAATATAATCATAATCATCTTTTATTTCTTTGAGTATTTTTTTTAATTTAAATTCACGCCTATCCGCATCAACCAACTCAATTTCTGCGCCTGCCAGATTTTTATCCGAAGGAATAACTGATAATAATGGAAGTTCTGTCGGAAGAATTATTTTTTCTATTGACTCCTTTAACAGCAATAAATTATATAGCGTTTTTCTGTTATTTAAGCGCGGAATTCCAGACCCAGAGGTTGCATTTCCCTGCGGGTCTGAATCTATCAATAAAACTTTTTTCTCTTCGACTGCCAAACTTGCTGCCAGATTTATTGAAGTTGTGGTTTTTCCGACTCCGCCTTTCTGATTGGCAACAGCTATT
>JACCVJ010000375.1 GCA_013698215.1 Tatlockia sp.
TTGATAAGAAAATTTAATTACTAATGTTATACGATATTCCCGTCGCCAGCCCTTCGTTTATCGGCAATGAAAAAAAATATGTAGATGACTGCATGGAATCGGGATGGATTTCATCGGCAGGTAAATATGTCGAGCTGTTCGAGACCGGCTTTGCCGAATACTGCGGCGTCAAACACGCCGTTGCATGTTGTAACGGCACGGTGGCTCTGCATCTGGCACTGCTCGCGCTCGGCGTGCAGCCGGGCGCTGAGGTGATTGTGCCGACCTTAACTTTTGTTGCAACCCCAAACGCAGTTACTTATTGCGGCGCAAAACCTGTTTTCGTTGATTCGGAAATGGAAACATGGAATCTTGATCCGAACCAAGTTGAAGCCAAAATTACGCCGCGCACAAAAGGTATAATCGCCGTTCACTTATATGGACATCCCGCCAAAATGTATGAGTTAAAGGAAATTGCACGCCGTCATAATTTATTCTTGTTGGAAGATGCGGCAGAGGCTCACGGAGCAATGTATGACGGGAGCATTGTGGGTTCGCTCGGTGATGCGGCTACTTTTAGTTTTTACGCCAATAAAATTATAACTACCGGCGAAGGCGGTATGGTAGTGACCAACGATGACGCGCTGGCAGAACGTGCGCGGTTATTGCGTGGTCAGGGCATGGACCCAAACCGTCGTTACTGGCACCCGGTTGTGGGATACAACTACCGCATGATGAATTTGCCGGCAGCGATTGGACTTGCACAACTCGAAAAGATAGACCAACAGCTTGAGTTACGCTCCGGCATCGCAGGGCTTTATCGTGAGCGTTTGCAGAAAGTGACCGGACTTACATGGCAGGCTGAGCAGAGTTGGGCGCGTCACGTTTATTGGATGTTCAGCATCGTTCTTGAACAAGAGTTCTGGCAGAACCGAGACGTTGTCATCGATATGTTACGTGAACAAGGGGTCGAGACCAGACCCATCTTTTATCCAGCGCATTCCTTACCGCCCTATATAAATTCCGTGGGCGGCGACAGGTTTCCGGTTGCCGAAAATCTGTCGGGTAACGGCATCAGCTTACCTACCTGGGCTGGCTTAACTGAGAATGACATAGATTATGTGTGCCGCGCCCTACAACAATGTAGAAAAAAAATTTAACAATCGGATACAATAGGTCTTGTATCCGATTGTATCCGGAAGCTTTTAAGTGATACCGCAAGAAGTTAATTTGTTCATCATCTTATGGCATTGTCCGAAACAGTAAATCAAAAAATGTTTTCAATCATAATGGCAACTTATAATTGCGGTCAGAAGGTTGAAAATACTCTGCAGTCAATTTTTTCACAAAATAAAGAATTATTCGAGCTAATTGTTATTGACAGCGCTTCTACAGATAACACTCTTGATTGTATAAAGAAATATGAAAGCGATTTAACTCTAGTGTCCGAAAAAGATGACGGAATTTATTATGCTTTTAATAAAGGAATAGATTTAGCGACAGGAAAATACATTTATTTTATCGGTGCAGGCGACTGCCTTCAACCGGGCATTTTAGACCGAGTCAAAGAGTTTTTGCCGCTGGAGACTCCGACTCTGGTTTACGGGAATTGTTATTTTGTCAAAAGGAAGGGTTTCGACGGTAGAAAATTCAGCAGTTCTGACTTTACCTGGACTAACATTTGTCATCAAGGTGAATTTTATCACCGCTCAATCTTCGATATTATCGGAAAATATGATTTAAGATATAAAGTATTTGCCGATTGGATGCTGAATTTGAAATGTTTTCTTCATCAGGGAATAAATGAACGATACGTTCCGCTTCATATCGCCGATTATCAAGAGGGCGGCGTCAGCTGCGACCTTAACAACGATCCGGCATTTAAGAAAGATTTTCCGCGATTCGTTAAAAGGGAGTTGGGAATCAAGGCATTTATTATCTGTAAGGCTAAAATGACAAAACCCGACGCGCTTTATTTCGAATATGGATTAGGTTATGGCTTATTTTATGAAATGCTCGGGTATTTGATTCCAATCGCCAGACCTTTCGTCCGCGGCTATAGAACTCTGAAAAAAACTATCACAAATTCAAAATAACTATTTGCCTTTGAGAGCGTTCAATTTTTTCTGAGCGACTTCTGCTTGAAGAATATCAAAAGACGGATTAATGGCTAAAGCTTGTTTCAGATAGTCTGCGCCTTTTTGATTATCGCCTGTTGATAATGCAATCATTCCAGCGTGGTAGAATAACCGAGGGTCGCGTGTGCTTAAGCGCAACGCTTCGTCAATTGCGGTCTTTGCCTCGGCAAATCTGCCTTTTTTGTAGAGACACCAAGCTAGAACGTCGGAAGTATAAATGTCGTTACGCATTGCG
>JACCVJ010000387.1 GCA_013698215.1 Tatlockia sp.
TTCCTGTAGCGATGGGTGAAATTGGCAAGCACTTAACTTGTTTCTCTGGAGACTACGGACATTGGGATGGAGTATTGCATAATTGCGTTAAAGATGCAGCAGAAGTTGCCGATTATGACCGCGAACATTTAGAACTATTGTTAGGCGGTAATGCTTTAGCGCTTTATGGCAAAACCTTACAAAACTCTTTACCTAGCTACTTGACAACACCTTCTACGGTGGCAACTAACTAAGGGTACAAGTGCGATCGCACTATACTAATTAGTAAATGCGATCACACCTAATTAATTGCTTGGAATTGGGCTAAATTTGTTACCATACAGGCACAATTTAGCATTTGGCAAAAGGCAATGCGGTCAATTGAGCAACTGACAGAAGAAATATTATCTTTACCTAGTAGATCGAGAGCGATTTTAGTAGAAAAGCTATTAGAAAGCTTAGAGTTTGATATTGATCCAGTAATTCAGGCAACTTGGCTCGTGGAAGCAAAGAAAAGACGGGATGAAGTGCAAAGCGGGTCTGTACAGCTAGTCTCAGGAGAGGAAGCTTTAACTCAAGTAAGATTGTTGATTAAGCAATAAGATAAATATTTCACGTAAGGCTATCTATTTGAGGTTATCCATATTTGCACATTTACACTTTTTTCACAAATAACTTCTAATGTTTTTTGCTGTTTAAGTACATTTGAGGTAATAATTCTGCCTCCGTTTCTCCAGATGGTAGCTTAATGGAAGACAATGAAATACCTAGATCTTGCTCATCGTCTTGATCGAGATCGTTAAATTCTTGATATTCGTCCTCGACAAGATCCCATCGGGCTTCTTGCTCATCAGAAAAGCTATATGTACTCCCGTCACAGTCAAATATCTCAGCAGAACTATCATCATAGACGCGTAGCCGCGCCCAGTTCAGATCAGGAAAATCACAACTCATAAGCCACCATTGCTCTTTAATCAAGTTTTTTTGTTTCAAAGCAGTTTGCCAATTCTAGATCGGAATAAGTTGAGACGGGTTTAAGAGGATGTTTTAAAAGTCTTTTGATGGGTATCTACATATTTACACTCTTGCTTAAAAAGGGTAACTAGATTTGAAGTCCCCCAAAGTTGGGGGATTTAGGGGGCTTTCTATGATTCTCGCAAGAGGTCTAATGAAATCTGACAAACATAAAACGTGAAAGTCTAATTCTTTTATCAACCACTATCTAAAAATCATCGCACTTTCAGCAATGCCCAACATTTAATCGCACAAAATAGCGGCGTGGTGGCGAATATGATCCTCAATAAAGGTAGCAATAAAGTAATAACTATGATCGTAACCAGGATGAAAACGCAGAGTTAAAGGCTGATTCACCGCCTTACAAGCCTGCTCAAATAAATGGGGCTGTAGTTGGTCTAAATACTTGTCCGCCGCACCTTGGTCAATCAAAATCGGGCGCTGATAATTAGCTGTAAGTACAAGTTCGCTAGAATCATACTCTTTCCATGCTTCCTTACTAGTTCCGAGGTATTTGGTAAAAGCTTTATCAACCCAAGGAGAACGCAAGGGGGCAACAATTGGCGCTAGAGCGGACACTGACTTATATAGCTCCTGATTTCTCAAAGCACACACTAGCGCCCCATGACCGCCCATAGAATGCCCAAAGATGCCTTGTTTGTCTGCTCGTACTGGAAAATTCTCGGCAATTATTGCGGGTAATTCTTTAACGATGTAGCTGTACATTTGATAGTTGGCTTTCCAGGGTGCAAGGGTTGCATCTACATAAAAACTCGCACCACTACCAAAATCCCAATCGTCATTTTCGCCGTCTATTCCTGTATTACGCGGGCTAGTATCAGGGACAACTAGCATCAGACCATATTGGGCGGCGAAACGTTGCGCCCCTGCTTTGAAAATAAAATTTTCTTCTGTGCAAGTCAAACCAGAGAGGAAATACAACACCGGGACGCTTTGAGATGAGGCTTGCGGCGGCTTGTATGTAGAAAAACGCATTTCACCATTACAGGTTTGCGATTGATGGCTGTAAAAGCCAACTATACCGTCAAAACAGCGATTTTCGCTCAATAAATTAATATGTGCAGACATAACGGAGACAAGCTAACTATCCTAAAAATTATAGCGATCGCTGTTGTTCTCGTAGCCAAGTACGGAAAGATCGCTTAGTTTGGGTTTCGCCTTCAGTATTACACTGCGCCAAAAATTCGTAAATCTTTGACTTGGTTAGC
>JACCVJ010000396.1 GCA_013698215.1 Tatlockia sp.
GCTAGTTAAAATATCTAAAATTTCGTTGTGCGCGGAAACTAAGACTAACAAACGGTTTGATATTAGGCTGGCTATTCCCTGGACTTTAGGACGGTTTTGGACTAAAAAATTAGAACTCTCCTGTTCTGTAGGTTCTAATAATTGGGAAGAATTAGCAGTAGTAGATAATTCTGTATTGACTTTAGGAAAAAACTTATTCCATAAAAACCCGAATAAATTTTTAGATGGTGCGGTAGTTACAGTTTCTTGCTCGGAAGGTAAATCTTCAACTAAAAGCAGGACTTGTTTAATAGATGTATCAACCGTTGGCGGTGTGTTTGGTAACTGACGTAAGTTTCGTTTTGCAGCAGATTGGGGCAGGGATGGATAAAATACAATCGGCGCTATCCAACTTGTAACAGCTTGCAAAGATTTCCATGCACTACTGAGGCGATTTGTCAAAAAACGCGATTGTCTATGAATAAAATTAAAAAGCCTGCTTTGATAACGGTGAGAAGCAGCAGTCATAGGAGTTACTAAGATTATTAGCGTAGTAGAGAAGTGCAAAAAACCTTTGCATCTTCACGGGTTTAATATATGTCCCAATCTTATCGAAAATATGCACTATTTAACTCCCCAAGTGAGCAACTTATTGTCCGATACGATCGCCAAATTGCGATCGCAAAGTCTTTTAGATATTCTCCCTCACTGGCAAGTATATCAAGCAGACATTTCAATTAGCGAAGTTTTAGGTAATTTAGCACCTTGGAATTGTAGCAATTGGTCGGTAGAAAAGTTAAACGAAAAAGGTCATATTCCTTGGTCTAGCGGACAAAAAGTATTGTGGTTAGTTCAAAAAATAGTAGTTCCCGACACTCTGCAAAACTATCCTTTAACAGGCTTATCTCTAAGACTTGCTTTAACTTGGTGGGCGGAAAAAGCCCAAATTTTTGTCAACGGCGAACTTATCCAAGAGGGAGATTTATTCGATTGTTCAACGAGAATTTTACTTAGTTCTCAGGTAACACCAAATCAAGAAATAGTTGTTGCGCTGCGTCTAGTAAGTCCCAGCCACGACAACGGCGCATTAGTAAAAAGTCAGCTTATTTATCAATCAAATAACAAGGAAATCCCCGAACCAGGTTTTGTTGCGGATGAATTAGCAATTTTGCAGCAGTATTTAACAACTATTGGCAGCGATTCACCTATACAAATCGATGTTTCTCTTGATTGGTCAGCATTGCCAGATAAAGTCAAGTTTGAGCAGAGTCTTTTACAACTGCGTTCTAGAATGCAAAGTTTTAGCTCCCAAATCAAACAGCGACAGATTTATTTAGTTGGTCATGCTCACTTAGACTTGGCTTGGCTGTGGGCGATTAGCGAAACAATGGAAGTTGCAGCGCGAACTTTTGCATCAGTTTTACAATTGCAAGCAGAATATCCCCAATTAACTTTTTGTCATTCCACCCCAGCAATTTATAGCCATATAGAAGAGTATTGTCCAGACTTATTTGCAGCTATTCAAAAACAAGTAGCTGGAGGGAGTTGGGAAGTTATCGGCGGCTTGTGGGTAGAACCAGAACTTAATTTAATTGATGGCGAATCGATTGTGCGTCAATTACTGTATGGGCAGCGTTATATATTAGAAAAATTTGGGAAAATTTCTACCGTTGCTTGGTTGCCAGATACTTTTGGTTTTTGTGCAACACTACCTCAAATTCTTGCTAGTGGTGGAATTGAATACTTTGTTACCCAAAAACTGCGTTGGAACGATACAACTCAATTTCCTTATGATGTGTTTTGGTGGCGATCGCCTGATGGTACAGAATTATTTAGTCTCATGTCTGCGCCCATTGGTGAAGGTATAGATCCAGTCAAGATGACAGCTTTTAGCTATGACCTAGAAAAGCAAACTAATTTACCATTATCTATGTGGTTGCCGGGAGTTGGCGATCATGGGGGTGGCCCTACCCGCGATATGTTGGAATTAGCCAAACGCTGGGAAACATCGCCTTTATTTCCGACTCCAAAGTTCACCACTACTGAGAAATATTTACAAGACATCCAATCTTCTACATTCCCCGTCTGGGAAGACGAACTATACCTAGAATTTCATCGCGGCTGCTACACTACCCACGCCGACCAAAAGCGGTTTAATCGCCGATGTGAAGCTTTGCTATACCAAGCCGAGTTGTTTGCTTCCTTGGCAACTATTAGCGCTAATCTGACTTACCCCAAAGCGGAGATAGAAGCCGCTTGGAAAAAGACACTGATTAACCAATTCCACGATATTCTACCCGGTTCATCTATTCCCCAAGTGTATGTAGATGCCAACGCAGATTGGCAAGAAGTAGAGGCAGTTACTACAGAGTTGGTACAAAAGTCTTTAAATGCGATCGCATCTCTGATCGCTCTCCCCTCTCCACCCCAACCGAACAGTATCCCGATTGTTGTTTTCAATCCCTTAAACTGGGAGACTTCCCAAGTTGTGACGATTTCTTTACCTACCCCAGGGCGCAAATGGCACGTATACAACCATTGTGGCGATAAATTGCTTACCCAGCTTACCAGCGAAACAACTTTAGTATTTTTGGCAAAAAAAGTAGAGAGCATTGGTTATTCTCTGTTTTGGCTGAGTGCTGTAACGGCTGAAACTCCTGCAAATACGTTAGAAAACCGGGATTTAGCACCTACAGGCAATACTATAAGCCAGAATAGCATTTTCATATTACCAGAAAATCAACCCCCTAGCCAAATTAATAGTTTAGAGCCAAAAGATTGGGTTTTAGAGAATGAATTACTCCAGGTAATTGTCGATAGTAATAGTGGTAATTTAAGTAGTGTTTTCGATAAAACTAATAATAGAGAAATCCTCAATAAAAGTGGAGGGAATCAACTACAAGCATACAAAGATAGCGGTCAATATTGGGATGCTTGGAATATAGATCCAAACTACAAGCAATATCCCCTAGAATCATCGCAATTAAAATCTATTCAATGGATAGAAAAAGGCGCAATTCAAACCTGTTTACGAGTAGTAAGACAATTAGGCAAATCGGAATTTTCTTGCGATTACATCTTACAGAAAGATTCACCCATACTAAAAATACCCACTACCGTAGACTTTAAAGAAAGGGAAGTATTAGTAAAAGCTGCTTTTCCTTTCAACTTTGAAACCGATAGCGCTACCTATGAAATTCCTTTTGGGACTATTTCTAGACCAACTAAACCCACAACACCCACACAAAAAGCTAAGTGGGAAGTCCCGGCTTTGCGCTGGGCAGATTTAAGCAGTGATTCCTACGGTGTAAGTTTGCTCAATGATTGCAAATACGGCTACGACAGCAAGCCAAATCAACTAAGTCTAACTTTGCTTAGAAGTGCTAGTTGGCCCGACCCCGAAGCCGATCAAGGACACCACGAATTTACCTATGCTATTTATCCTCACTTTGGCAATTGGCAAACCGCCCAGACCGTCCGGCATGGCTACGAATTAAATATACCTATGCAAGTAATTCAACTACCAGCAACTTCTAGTTCTAAGATAGGAAATCTACCAGAATTTGGAAGTTTTCTAAATTTATCCGCCGATAATCTAGTAATAACTGCCTTCAAACAATCGGAAGATAACCCCTCTCAATGGATTCTGCGCTGCTATGAATGTCATGGATTAGTGGCAGAAAAAGTATCGTTGCAAAGCGATTTGGGATTAGAAGTAGCTCAACAAGTAGATATTTTAGAGCGTCCTACTCAAACAGGCTTTGATATCATGCCTTGGAAAATAACTAATTTTGTAGTTTTAATGGAGAAGTGCGATCGCAATTTTGAAACTTGAACTTTGTCTAAAAAGTTACGTTGCCTAGCTTTATTCCCCAAAAATTACCTAGTGTTTAGTCTTAAACTCTTACCAAACACTCTGTAATTGGGGTTTTAACCTCGAAAAAGTAGAAATTTAATCTTCGTGGTCTTCAAAAGGATCGCTTAATTCCTTAGAAGGAGGGCCAAAAGACGTGTAGATCGATACGCCAGTAATGGCAATGACGATCGCAAATACAGAAATGCTAAGAACTGTTGCGGGTTCCATGACCTAATTTTAATTATGAGTGCTATTCCTATAGAATATTACAGAACATTAAAAAAAGCTTCTAGAATTTATTAAACGGGTAAGCTATGGCACAACGGACTTGGTTAGGAGAAATCCTCAGACCCTTAAACTCTGAATACGGTAAAGTTGCTCGTGGTTGGGGAACAACACCCGTTATGGCTGTCTTCATGTTGCTATTTTTTGTCTTTTTGCTGATTATTCTGCAAATTTACAACTCATCGCTACTAATTGAACGAGTAGACATAACCCCAGATTGGTCAACTTTAGGCAACTAAATAGTAGTATTTTCATTTTTACTTAGGTGGTGTTTTTCCCGGCTTGTCCGGGTTTTTTATTGAGATGCTACCCAAGGAGCTACTGTCCCTAAGCTAAGATCGGTAAAGAAGTTGTAGGAGTTGGATATGAATGTATTTGGCATTGGTTTACCAGAAATGGCTTTAATTATGGTGGTAGCGCTGCTGATTTTTGGTCCGAAAAAACTGCCAGAAATCGGTAAAAGTATGGGTAAAGCAATTCGTAGCTTTCAAGACGCTTCCAAAGAATTTGAAGATGAATTTAAACGCGAAGCAGAGCAAATAGAAACTGCCGTCAAAACCACCGCCGAAATTGAACCAAAACAAATAACTCCCGCACCTAGCGAAGCCGAAAATATAGCTCAAACTTCATTCACACAAGAGCCAGAAAGTCAAGTTATTACTTCCGAAGCTAACTAAAAGTTAAAGAATACCCTAATGACTGAAGCCCCAGCTTCCCAAATACTAATTCCCCAATTAATTGTTGGCTTAGGTAATCCCGAACCAAAATACGATCGCACTCGTCATAATATTGGCTTTGCGGCAATAGATGCGATTTCTCGTGCTTGGCAAATTAACCTAGCGGAAAATCGCAAATATCAAGGAGAACTTGGTGAAGGACAAAAGCAATTAACAAAAATTCGCTTACTAAAACCACTTACTTATATGAATCGTTCCGGGCAATCAATTCGCGCCGTGACTGATTGGTTTAAGTTGCCGCCAACATCGGTATTAATAATTTACGATGACATGGATTTGCCCCTGGGAAAACTGCGCTTGCGCTTATCAGGCTCGGCAGGGGGTCACAACGGCATGAAAAGTGCGATCGCTCACCTTGGCAATCAAAACTTCCCCAGGCTGCGTATAGGCATCGGTAAACCCCAAAACGCGGTAGCGGGAGACGAAGCTAATACTATCTCTTACGTGCTGGGACAATTTAACGCCCAAGAATCTGCTATGGTTACGGAAATTCTTAGCTTAGTAGTTGATTGCGTAGAACTGTCTCTAAAACAAGGAGTAGAACAAGCTATGAATCGCTACAACAACCGCAGTATTTTGGTAAAAAGTAACTAACAATAAAGCGGATAGGGTTTCTGCTTCCCCATCCGCTTTACTAACAATTCAAGAATACTTTTATCTGAAACGACGCTTGCGTCTAGCTGCAACTAATTTGCGCTTGCGCTTCTCAAGCGGTGTTTCAAAATGCCGATGATATTTCACATCCGCTAAAATCCCTGCTTTGGAAACTTGCCGTTTAAACCGACGTAATGCTGAATCTATGCCTTCATTTTCGCCTAATACAACTTGGGTCATTCTTACTCCTTTTAGTGCGTAACTTTATTAATTATGAGCTTTGTTTAGCTGAAATGTAAATAAAACAAGGTTGGGC
>JACCVJ010000399.1 GCA_013698215.1 Tatlockia sp.
GATAGCCAGCTTGTTGCAACTGCTGGGCGCAAATTAACCCCGACATCCCCGCGCCAATAATCGCAACATCAAACATAATTATTTAGTGGTATCTGTTTTAATCATATAATCGCGCCACCTTTAGCAAACTAAAACTGTCTTAATTAGCATTCTCGTTCAAAGCAAATAGTAGAATAAGAAAACGAGTTGGGGTCTGGAGGATTAAACATTGGACGAAATGAGATCGGCGCTGGAATTGGCTACAGAAGACGAATTGCAACAACTGACAGAACTCTTGTTTTGTCGAAGATTCAATCCTCTCGACTACGTGCATACGCCACAACCGATAGATATTCAAAGCAGAGATAGAGAAGCTTGGCTTGATGCGATTGAACAAAGATTTCGCTACTTAGCCGCCGATGGGGTAACAGTTTTACGAGGACGCAGCGATCGCGTAACTTATCGTACCGCTATTATTCAAGTGTGTCGCTATCTCAAAATTCCCTACTCTAACAACCTCGCTACTACTGATTTAGAAGCCGAGGTATTTTTAAACCTATTAGGCAAAGCTTGGAAACAATTACCCCAAAGCGATTTCTCTCAATTAACCACTAAAATCCAAAAATCTCTAGCTAAGTGCGAACTATCGGAACCCTTACCCTTAGCGGTACAGCGCGATCCTTTAGCTTTATTAGTCAAAGGTGGTAGTGCATTAGCAGTTAGTTCGATTATTCAGCCGATATTGCTACAACAAATTGCCCGTCAATTTGCCCTTCAGTTTGCCAGCTATCAAGTAACCAAAGAAGCCTTAATTAAAGGCGGAACCGCCGCCGCTATGCAGTTGCAAGGCAAACTCGTACTTCAAAGCGCCGCCCGTTATGGCGCTGCTAGAGGCATTTTTGCTTGTATGGGCCCAGTGCTATGGACGTGGTTTTTTGCTGATTTAGGTTGGCGGTCAATATCTACTAACTACGGGCGAATTATTCCGATTATCTTTGCTTTAGCTCAAATTCGTCTTACCCGTGCAGAAGAAGCGTGCTGGGAGACAGTTTAAAGCCCTATTATCGGAAACTACAACAGCATTGCTGCCCGTACTTGCAATTTAATTGGAACTACGCTCAAGTAGGGGTGTTATTGTTGCCTTTATTGCCATCAGTAGGGGCATCGTTTATTGTCATTGCCATCCTAATTACTTGGCAAAAGCATTACCAAACCCTAATTCACCGTCCCTTAAATTGGGGAATAGCAAGTATAGCCACCTTACTTGTGATTACTACGGGCTTTGCTGTTGATCGTGGCGATGCTTTTTTAGGTTTATTTAACTTCTTACCCTTCTTTATTTTGTTTTCTGGCTTTAGCGAGTTGATTCGTACTCCTTTTCAACTGCGCCGCCTTAGCTGGCTATTGGTAATTTCTTCTATCCCCGTAGTAATTATTGGCTTAGGGCAATTATTCTTAGGTTGGGTTACTCCCACAAATTTACAACCATTATTAGGCTGGAAACTCGATCTTTTTGGCAATCCTGTAGGGCGAATGTCCTCTGTATTTGTCTATGCCAATATTTTAGCTGGCTACTTAGTAATTGTTTTTAGCTTCAGTTTGGGCTTACTGCTGCAAACTTACCAAGAATTTAGCTTAAAAAAGCCTAAGTATTTTACTTTAATATTTTTGCTGGTGGCGACTATTGGTAACTTAATCGCTTTAATTTTGACCAACTCTCGCAACGCTTGGGCGATCGCAATTTTTGCCCTCTTAGGTTATGCTATTTATCTCCGTTGGCGCTGGTTAATTGCTGGAGTAAGTGCGATTTTTTGCAGTATTTTACTCGCAGCCTTTGCCCCATCACCACTACAAGAATTGTTTAGAAAAATTGTCCCAACTTTCTTTTGGGCGCGGCTAACCGACCAATTATACCCAGACCGCCCCCTAGCATTGCTGAGAACTACTCAATGGAAATTTGCTTGGGATTTGACGATCGCGCGTCCTTGGACTGGTTGGGGGCTGCGTAACTTTACCTCCCTTTACGAAGCAAAAATGCACCTGTGGCTAGGACATCCTCACAACTTTTTTTTAATGCTGACGGCAGAAACGGGGATTCCTACAACACTTTTGCTATGTAGTTTAGTCGGTATAGTAATGGTTTCAGCCATTATTTTACTTGCAGGCGATCGCGCTCATCCCAGTCAAGACAAACTAATATTTTTTAGTTACATCCTTACTTTTCTCTCTATCACCCTTTTTAATACTGTAGACGTTACTTTATTTGACTTTCGCACTAATACTTTAAATTGGGTAATTTTATCAGCAATTTGGGGCGCAACTTCTCAAGGCTTAGTTGCCAATCGATCCCCCCTTAAAAAGGGGGGAAAATAAAGCCCCGTTTGTAATTGATTAGAGGAGGAGGTTTAATATTCTGGTACAGAAGGATCGACTTCCTGACTCCAAGCTGCAATACCACCTTTAACATTAGTTCCCTCAATTCCCGCATCTTTGAGAATCGCTAAAGCTTTCGCCGAGCGTCCGCCCATTTTACAATGAGCAATAAGGCGATGACCGTTAAGTAATTCTTTAACTTTAGCTACTCCTTGTCCGCTTTCAATATCTGGTAACGGGACTAAAACTGATCCCGGAATTTGGGCAATTTCGTACTCGTTGGGATTGCGAACATCTAGCAATACAAAATCCTTTGCACCGCTATCAATCAATGCTTGCAACTCTTGCACCGTAATTTCTGCTAATTCCATTCTTTGTTTTTCCTCCTCTGCTTTGGCTTGAGGAATCCCGCAAAATTCCTCGTAATCTATCAACTTTTCAATTACTGGACGGACAGGATTAGGTCGCAGCTTTAGCTCTCTAAACTTCATATCTAAGGCGTTGTACAGCAGCAACCTACCGCTCAAAGTGTTGCCTTGACCCAAAATAATCTTGACCGCCTCCGTTGCCTGGATAGTGCCAATAATGCCGCACAAAACACCAAGTACGCCGCCTTCCGCGCACGAAGGAACCATCCCAGGAGGTGGGGGTTCGGGGTACAAATCGCGGTAATTTGGGCCGCCTTGGTAATTAAAAACCGTGGCTTGTCCTTCAAAACGGAAAATTGAGCCGTAGACATTGGGCTTATTTAACAACACACAAGCATCATTGACTAAGTAGCGGGTAGGAAAGTTATCCGTCCCATCGACAATAATATCGTAAGGTTCTACTAGCTCCAGGGCATTTTCTGCACTTATCCGAGTTTCGTACAAATCTACCTGACAATTGGGATTGATTTCTAAAACCCGATTTTTAGCCGATTCAATTTTGGGTTTACCTACCCAGGAGGTGCTGTGAATTACTTGGCGATGCAAGTTAGAGTTATCAACTATATCAAAATCAACAATTCCAATGCGTCCCACTCCCGCCGCCGCTAAGTATAGCAGTAAGGGAGATCCCAAACCCCCCGTACCAATACACAGTACGCTTGCAGCTTTAAGGCGTTTTTGCCCTTCTAGCCCCACTTCTGGCAAGATAATATGGCGAGAATAACGTTCGTATTCTTCTTTGTTTAACTGAATTTCATCCAAGTTAGGATTGAGCATGGCAACTAATTAGGG
>JACCVJ010000406.1 GCA_013698215.1 Tatlockia sp.
TTGTTAGCGACAACAACTTTAGCCCTACTCAGTTTACTCAAGTCTTAGCTTTTAGTGTTGAACCTGTCCCCGAACCTTCCGCTACCGTTGGGTTAGCGGTACTTGTACTTGCAGGAGCGATCGCCAAACGCAAATCTAAGGTTTCTAAGTAATGTATTCTAGGCTGCTCTATTACTGACGGTTGAAGGCTGCAACTAAAACTTGATTAATTGTTGACAAAATCCTAAAAAGCTGCCACTATAGTAAAGCCCTGAATAAGGGACTGTAGTTCAATTGGTTAGAGCACCGCCCTGTCACGGCGGAAGTTGCGGGTTCGAGCCCCGTCAGTCCCGTTAATTTGTTTCATATTTGAAAAGCCTAGTAATTTGGGATTGCAACTAGCCTAATGCTTTAGAGGCAAAAACAATCTGCTAACTGTTTTTGCCTCTAAAACGCTCAAGTTTTAACGAGCTACCGTCGCTAACGTTGGCAACGAAGAACTATACCAGATAGCCAAATTAGCTAAAGCGCGATCACGGTAAGCAGCGTATCGTTCTTGTTTGCTCTTGAGTTTCTCTGGTAATGGGGGCAAAATGCCAAAATTGGGCGGCATTGGTTGAAAATGTTTAGGCGATGCGGAACTAATAAATTCAAATAGCGCCCCCATCATTGTTGTATCAGGCAGCGTTAAAGGCGGCTGACCTAAAGCTAACCTTGCGGCATTAGTACCAGCCAACCAACCCCCGGCAGAGGCTGCGGTATAGCCCTCTGTACCAATTATTTGTCCGGCGGCTAAAACTGTAGAATGATGCTTAAATTGCAAACTAGGGTGCAATAACTGCGGCGCATTAATGAATGTATTGCGGTGCATGACTCCCAAACGCACAAACTCCGCATTTTCCAAGCCAGGAATCATTTGAAATATCCGCTTTTGTTCGCTCCAACGTAAATTTGTTTGAAATCCTACCATATTCCACAACTGCCCAGCTTTATCTTCTTGGCGCAATTGCACGACAGCATAGGGTCGTTCGGACTTGTTTTCGGGGGCGCGAAAATCGCCTTTACGGGCATCAAATAAACCTACAGGCTTTAAGGGGCCATAACGCATCGTATCTTCGCCGCGCTGGGCTAATTCCTCAATGGGCAAACAAGCTTCAAAAAACTTAGCCGTCTCGCGCTCAAAGTCTTTTAATTGGGCTTGTTCGGCAATACATAGTTCTTGACGAAAGTGCAAATACTGTTCGCGGTTCATTGGGCAATTAAGATAATCAGCGTCGCCTTTGTCGTAGCGAGAAGCAAGAAAAGCCCGATCGCGGTTAATTGATTCGCCAACTACTATGGGACTCGCCGCATCAAAAAAGCTGAGGTATTCCATCCCCGTAAATCGTTGCAAATCTTCGGCAAGTTGGGGGCTGGTTAAGGGACCCGTAGCTAAAACAACAATTCCTGATGGGATTTCCTCAACTTCTCCCCGCCGCAACTCAATTAATGGATGATTCGCCAAAGTTGTAGTTAAGTCATGGCTAAATTTGCCTCTATCTACCGCTAAAGCACCTCCGGCGGGTACAGAGTGTTCGTCAGCTTTAGCAATAATAATTGAACTAAGTTGACGAAGTTCGGCGTGCAGTAACCCCGCCGCGCGATCGCTCGAAATTGCCCCAAAGGAATTACTACAAACGAGTTCTGCTAATTCCTGAGAATGGTGGGCAGGGCTAACTTTATCGGGGCGCATTTCTTGCAATATTACGGGTACTCCCGCCGCCGCAATTTGCCAAGCGGCTTCGGTTCCAGCTATTCCACCGCCAATAACATGAATTGGTTGTACCATTAATGACCTTTGATGAATAAAAGTAAATTGTCTAGCTAGTTTAGGAATTGAGCGAATCTTTCTGGCATGGGCAAAATAATAATTACCAACAATGCCATTGCCAGTATTCCCAAAATATCGCGCTGATTATCTAGTTCGCTAATATCATTTAACGCAGGTTCGTCGGCAATGGGCATAAAAAATAAGATAATTGCCCAGAGTAAGAAACCAGGTTGTAGTAAAGCCAGCCCTAATAATAAAAATCGGGAAATTTGCCCGATCGCTATACCCTTGCGTTGTCCGAACATGGCATGAATAATATGACCGCCATCAAGTTGTCCTACAGGAATCAAATTTAAAGCTGTAGCTATTAGTCCGAGTAGCCCGGCTACGGCTACGGGGTGCAAGTCTAAGGCGCGATCGCCCGTTAGTTGAATGCCCAGTGTCAACTTACTCAGCAGCGCCAATAGTAGGGAGTAATTGGGGTTTAAGGCATTAGGGTTTAACACTTGATCGGCTTTTTCTGGCAGCGATACAATTGTTGAATGAGCTAAACCCCAAATTAGTACAGGTAAAGTTACGATAAAACCCGCCAAGGGCCCCGCAATACTTACGTCAAATAAGGCTTTACGGTTGGGTACAGGGCTACGCATTTGAATAAATGCGCCAAAGGTTCCTAAAAATGCTGGAAACGGAATAAAGTAAGGCAGTGTTGCCCGGATTTTGTAGTATCTGGCGGCTAAATAATGCCCTAGTTCGTGGATGCCTAAAATAGTCATTAAAGAAGCCGCGTAAGGTAAGCCGCTTAGTAGTATCCCTGGTTCAGATTTCAATAAAGCGACGTTACTGGCATTGGCAATTTCTACCCCCACAAAGGTAGTGGTGAAAATAGTAGCAATTAGTAGCCCGATCGCCAATCCGGGGCGAGTTATTTGATTATTTTTGGGTTTACTTGCTGCTTGGGGATTGGGAACTAAAGCAAAAAATGGCTTTCCAGTGCTATCTTCTTGAAACAAGACTAAAAAGCGATCGCCAAAATTGGCGCGAACATTCTCTTTAATGCGATCGTAAGCCTGGGATGAAGATTTTTCTTTCACCTGTCCCCGACAAATAATTGCTTGGGGTCGATACTCAATATTGCTTAGATAAAATATCGACCAAGGAAAACAATTTCTTAGCTTAGTTTCTTCGTCTTGATCGATGGGGCGTAAAGGCAATGGTGGCGGGACAATAGCTTTTACCGGGGGCGCTGGTTCAAGGGTCTTGGATGGTTCTTGTTGAGGAGTAATTAAGTTTTTTCGCCCTTTTTGATGCAGTTTTAGGTAGAAAAATATGCTTAGTATACTCATCCCTATCAATAGTTGTATTGGCGGTAGCTGCTTTGCACCGTAGACTACCACCCATAAACTCCAAACAAAAGGCGGTGTCATCAATACTAGCCATAACAGCCAAACGGGAGTAGTTGTTACTCCTGTGACACTCCGGCGCACTATTAAGTAGGTAAATAGTGCCATAAATAAAAGAATAATCCAGTCAATAATCATACTATTTAAAATAAAGTTTAATGAGGATTTGAGGATGCCAAACTTTTTTTGAAAACCCGACCTGCTGCATTCATAATCAAAAAACTAGAGCTTTCTACTGGCGGTAGCTGTGTACTCAGATTCTTCCTTTCCCACTTTTGTTAATACAACGGATTTTGACCCCATTCCCGCCCAGCGTCATTCCAAACCACCCCAAGCTGTATTAGACAATATTTATGCTTTTTCACCTAATTCTGAAACTTTAGGAGGTACTTCTTATCTTATTGTAGAAAAAGAAGGCAATATCTTGCTTGATTGTCCGGCGGTAGATGAGCCTACTTGTGAGTTTTTGACTACTCACGGCGGGATAAAAAGCTTATTTATTACTCATCGAGGCGGCATTGGCAAGGTACGACAGCTACAAAACTCTTTTAATTGTGAAGTTTTAATTCAAGAGCAAGAAGCTTACTTATTGCCAAAAGTTAAAGTAACAACTTTTAGGCAAGAAATTACTCTGCAAAGCAACTTAAGGGCAATTTGGACATCGGGGCATTCTCCTGGTTCCTCCTGCCTCTATTATTCGCGTTATGGTGGTATTTTGTTTACGGGGCGACACTTGCTACCAAATCGTCAAGGGCAACCTGTACCGTTAAGAACTGCTAAAACTTTTCAATGGCATTGGCAAATAAACAGCTTACAACTACTGCGGGAAACTTTTACGCCGGAAAACTTGGCTTATATTTGTCCTGGGGCAAATATAGGGTTTTTGCGGGGAGAAAAAGTAATCGCTGATGCGTATCAGCAATTAGCGATGCTAGACTTAACAGCCTTAAAAAACTCTCCAACTATTTTGTAGGTTTAAGCGGCTTTTGCTACCACAACCTTGCTTGTCAAAAACTCTACGGCGGCTGCGTATTGATTATCTGCTGCTGTACCGATTTGTTCGCGGGTAATGGGTTCTAGTTTAACTAAGCGATCGGGGGCTATACCTAATTTATTAATATCTCGATGATTGGGAGTTTCGTATTTAGCTACTGTAACCGCCAATCCCGCACCATCAGACAAGTCAAACAAAGACTGAATTAAGCCTTTACCAAAAGTAGTTTCTCCTACCAAAGTCGCCCTACCGTTGTCTTGCAGCGCTCCGGCTAAAATTTCACTAGCACTAGCCGACCCTTGATTGACTAGAACTACCAATGGATCGCGGGTTAAGGGCGATCCGTAAGCTTCAAAACTGCCTTGAATCCCTTGGCGGTTTACAGTGTATACCACTGTGCCTTTATCTAACCACAACCGCGCAATTTCAATTCCTGATTGCAATAAACCGCCGGGATTATTGCGTAAATCTAAAATATATGCTTCCGCGCCTTGCTTTTCTAAGCTATCGATCGCATGAGCAAGCTCCGTTGTAGCGTTGGCATTAAATTGAGTTAAACGAATGTAGCCAATGGGAACGTTTTGGGGAGAACGCAACTGACTAACTACAGGATTTAAGGCTATGCGATCGCGTACTAAATCAATTTCCTTGCTTGCTTCCCCTTCGCGCTCAATAGTCAAGTAGACATGAGTGCCTATTTTCCCCCGCATCCTTGCTGCTGCTTCATCTAAGGTAATTTGGGTACTAGGAGTGCTATTAATTTGGGTAATGCGATCGCGCGAGCGAATCCCAGCTTTATCGGCGGGAGAGCCAGCAATGGGGGCGACTACCTCTAAAACTCCGGTTTTTGCCTCTAAAGCAATTTGTAAGCCTACTCCAGTCAACTCTCCTGACGTATTTACCTGCAAGCTGCGGTACTGTTCTGGGCGCAAAAACCGCGTAAACGGGTCGTCCAAAGTAGCAATCATTTTTTGGACAGCATTAAAAGCTGATTCTTCGTCATTTAAAGGCTGTTTCAGCACTTTTTGCCGCACCGATGCCCAATTTTGGTGATTGAAACTATCATCTAAATAAGTACGGTTAACAATTCTCCATGCCTCGGAGACTAACTTTTGTTCTTTAGTCAGCGCGGCGGCGGGAGATGTCCAACTACCAATAGAGACAGCAATTGACAGTATTAGTAAGATGCCGATTTGAAAAATTCGTTTGTAATTTACACTCATCTCACTATTTTCCCTCTTTCTCCCCAAAATTTCGCCGCCATTGACACGCACAATTATGAAATCATCCTCTCGATTATGTTACTTTTTTTATAGAACTAATGCAGAAAAACTCAGCTAACTGCCAACCCTCACGGAAAGCAATTGGGCGATCGCCAAGCAAAAAACTACGTAGTTGAGCAACAATAATAAGAGTGCCAAATGCCTAGAACTTGTGCAGCCCTTAGAAAACTGACTCTGAGAACTAATTTTAGTTTGAGGAGTTTTAAAACCGTAATCCATTTTCAGGAAATTTACTAATTGTATGGCAAACGTTTACGACTGGTTTGAGGAGCGCTTAGAAATTGAGGCGCTGGCTGAAGATGTAACCAATAAGTATGTGCCTCCCCACGTCAATATTTTTTACTGCTTTGGCGGCATCACTTTAACTTGCTTTTTAATCCAGTTTGCTACTGGGTTCGCCATGACGTTTTACTACAGACCAACGGTTGCGGAAGCTTATACTTCCGTACAGTACCTCATGAATGATGTCAACTTCGGTTGGCTAATTCGTTCTGTGCATCGCTGGTCTGCAAGCATGATGGTGTTGATGATGATTTTGCACACCTTCCGGGTTTATCTTACTGGTGGCTTCAAAAAGCCCCGTGAATTAACCTGGGTAACGGGTGTAATTTTAGCAGTCCTTACCGTTTCTTTTGGTGTAACTGGCTACTCCCTACCTTGGGATCAAGTTGGATACTGGGCGGTAAAAATTGTTAGTGGTGTACCAGAAGCAATCCCCGTAGTTGGTACGCTTATGGCTGACCTCTTACGCGGCGGTTCTAGTGTCGGTCAAGCAACCTTAACTCGTTATTACAGCGCTCATACCTTCGTATTGCCTTGGTTGATTGCTGTATTTATGTTGCTGCACTTTTTGATGATTCGCAAGCAAGGCATTTCTGGGCCTTTGTAATTTAAGCAATTGCGCGGCTAATCGCTTTTATCAACTCTAAAAGGAGAACACTTTACTGATGGCAACGATTAAAAAACCGGATCTTAGCGATCCAAAGTTACGGGAAAAACTAGCTCTAGGCATGGGTCATAACTACTATGGCGAACCTGCTTGGCCTAATGACTTATTGTATATGTTCCCTGTCGTAATTTTAGGCACGGGAGCTTGTATTGTGGCTTTGGCGGTCTTAGACCCTGCTACTACGGGCGAAGTTGCAAATCCTTTCGCTACCCCATTGGAAATTTTACCAGAATGGTATTTGTATCCAGTGTTTCAGATTCTCCGCTCAGTTCCTAGCAAGCTTTTGGGAGTGTTAGCAATGGCTGCGGTTCCCATTGGGTTAATTGTTGTTCCCTTCATTGAGAACGTAAACAAGTTTCAAAACCCTTTCCGTCGTCCAGTAGCTACAACTGTGTTCATGATTGGCACAATAATTACCTTGTGGCTAGGAATTGGTGCTACTTATCCCATTGATAAGTCATTTACCCTAGGCCTATTCTAGGGTAATCTAGCTACAGTCAAGAGTTATATTTTGACACCTGTAGTTTCTTAGCTGGCGTTAGGCTATTAAGAAGCTTTTACAGGTGTCAATTTTAATAAGGCGATCGCGCACTAAATTCTCTAGAGTAGAAATGTAAGCTTTCTCTAAACTTTTGACTAACTATTGCTCTCATTAAATTGAACTGCGGTCGCGCTAGGCTATGTTAAAGCAAGACCATTTGACGGTGTACAGCAATCTTGAATTTCTCAACCAAGTACAACAATGGTTTGAGGAATTTTGTTTGCAACATCTGTCTCAATTATTATGGTCAGAACGAGAGCTTTATCGCCTCAACTTAGCTTTAGCGGAAGGTTTTACAAACGCTGTACGCCATGCTCATCAATCTTTACCACCAGATACTACCATAGATATTAATTTAAGTTTGTGGACTGATAGGTTTGAGATTAGAATCTGGGATAAAGGTAAACCCTTTAATCCTGACGTGTTGACGGAACCAAAACCGGGTACGCTGCAAGAAGGGGGTTATGGTTGGTTTTTGCTGCGGCGTTTAGCTGATAGAGTAGTATACGATCGCAATGCAGACGGTAGAAATTGTTTGTTGATTGTTAAATATGGGACTTTAAAGTAAACATTACCGCAACGTTGCTGTTACAGGCTGAGGATAACCATCAGTTATAGGATTAAGGCTTGTACCAGTCACCCAAACTTGATTATCTTTAATTTCGATGATTTTACGCTTACCACTACTAGCAAACTCTATATCCATTCCTGGGTAGAGTTCGGGTAGTATTTCTAAGTTAGCGATCGCCATTCCGGCTCTATAGTTATCTAAAGGTGCGATCGCAATTCCATTATGCCAATTTGCGTTACTTATATTTGCTAGCGTTAAACGGCGATTGAAAGTAAATTCATCAACAGGTGCAAATAACTGTGCTTGACAGGATTCTACGACTAGCTTGGCACGATTTGCGGGGTATGCTTGCAGTTCTAATACTGAACGTGTCCCTAGTTTATGCTCCAATGGCACGTACCAGTGATTAGCGTTTGGTGGCATTCCATAGCTGCGATTAGAGGCTTTTGCTATAGCTTTTGTTAAAGCCGTCTTTTTTTCCGTTGCGTTAACAATTCCCCTTTTACCAATTATGGGAATACCGCTACTTTTGACTTTTAATTGATATTTTAAATCTATTTCTGCATAGTATGTTGTATCAGGTTTTTGCATATTTGTCAAGATACTAATAATAGTTTTATTGTTACTTTCTTTGTTTATACGACATATAGCTGGAGGATAAACTTGCTTTTTTGGGATTTCGAGACGCTGCCAAATTATGTTATAGAATGTTGCTTCTACGGGTTTGTAATCACGCACAAACTCTCTATAAAACCACCAATTTGTTCGACGTACCCAAGTTTCCCATTGAGTATAATCTTCTCGTAACGTAGTTATATATTTTGGTTTAGAACTTAAAAGACTTTCAATATAATGACTTCTTGCAGGAGTTCCCAAAGCATGAATTATATAATCTATTCCGGTTGGATTAAATGCTCTAGCTACTACATCTATTCCCGATGAATAAGTTGATAATATTCTTTTTGTGGGCAATTCATTTTTTAGTTCTTGATTAATTTTTTTCGCTACTTGTATACTGTGCTTCCATTTGTTAGGTAGCCAGCCATTAAACTCTTGCACCCAAAAAACTTTGTTGGTGGAAATATCCGTAACTAACAAATAAACCGGAATAATATTAGTTATTAGGACAGAGGTATAAATAATTAATAGTGTAGATAAGAACAGAAAACGTAAGTTTCTAGTAACTATATTTAATTTAGTTATCCAAACTGGAAATAAAAGGCTTACCGCTAAGGGAATCACAAAAAAACCAGTTAAAATAGTTGCCAAGTAATAGCGCATACTAACCGTTCCTCCTATAGAGGAAAGCATACCTGCCATAATTACTGTAGAAGCAATATACAGTAGTAATAAATATTTTGTATTATATTTTTTAGTTAATACATATAAAAATATTACTAATAGGGAGGCGATATATAAATACAATAAAGGTGTTGAAAATAGATCGCTTAATGAAAATATTTTGTTTCTGCCATTGTACCAGACAAAATACCAAAATTGATCAGCAGCTACACCGCTAAAATTGTCTTTTAACCAACTTGTAGCATTTCCTCCAGTTAATAAAGAAGCTGCCGTAAAAAATGCGATCGCCGCCGAAGTAAAAAGCAAAATTAATTTGGTTCTTCGGTTGTTTTCTCGCTTAATTAAATTAACAACAATTGCCCCACTAAGAGCAACACTAGAAGGTATGCCATAATCATTAGACCAAAGGGGTTGAATACCAATTAAACAACCACTTAAACAGTAAAATAGTTGGGGTTTATTTTGGCAAAATTTAAACAGAAATAGAACAACCCAGCTACTAATAAAAGGTAAGGCGCTACGTATACCTAAATTGCTATTTCCTGGCCCAGCAAGTTCCCAAAAAAGAGCTAATCTTTGGACATCGTAAGAAATAAGTACGAAAACAAAAGCAGCACCAATAAAGGCTTTCTTAATAGAAAAGCCAGATAGAAAAAATAAAGTTGTTAGTACAAGCAAATGTAACAAAACGGAGAGTAGATAAATGCTGAATTTTGAAGCTACAAAGTTACCACCAAAAAGATAAGTTAAAACGGCTGTTATATAAGTTGTACCCAATCCTAGATAAGGATTAAAATCACGTCCAGGAATTTCGCCTATAAATATTCTGCGTAATGGATTAAATGTTTGAAAAGCTCCGTTGTAAGCTTTGTAATCTAGATTAAAGCTAAAGCTAATTGCTTGAACAAAAACTAATAAAGCTACAAATAATAAGCTTAAAAATAATATATTTTTTGAGTAAGAATCTTTTTTAGTTTTATTCATAGTGCTTACTCAATATCTCGTGGGTCGAATTTGTGTAAGCAAGCTTTTAAAAGAGTTTTCATTACTAAAAAATTGCCTTTAATCGGAGTAATTTTAGTTAGGATCTTTCCTGTACTGGGATAGCGCCGAGTTACAGGTATTTCTTTGACTAAGTAACCTAATTCTGCTGCTCTAATTGCAAGATAATAATGTAACTCATAGGCGGAAAAGACATTACGAAAAGGCGCAATTAATGGGTCTAATAATAATTTGCGACTGTAAGCGCGAAAGCCATTAGTCGTATCTGTATACCAAAAACCCGCCGCTATACTAATCAAAGGAGCATGAATTAGACGAATAGCTAAGTAACGATTCCAAGGAGTATTAATTGCTTTTCCTCCTTTAATAAAACGCGAACCTTGAATGTGATCGCATCCTCGTTCTAATGCTTCTACAAAAGTATATATAGCTGTGGGATCGTCTTTATTATTACCATCAATAGTAATAACTCCTTCATAGTTTTGTAACATAGCATAGGCAAAAGCCATACGCATTTGAGCGCTTAGTTTACCTTTGCTTTGCTTAGTTAATAAAGTTCGTACCGAAACACTTTTAAGAAAATTTATTTCTAAGGAGTTATCACTACTACCCCCATCAGCAATAATTACATCAATGTTTTGCGATATAGGTTGCATATTTTGCAGTTGCTTTCTAATTTTTTCGCCTTCATTAATTACAAAAATACAAACACAATATTTACTTTGCTTTTCTCTTATTTCAACAGTTGTATGATTAGGTATTTGCCATTGCTGATATTTTGGGTTCATAGATAGTTTATATATTAATGTTTTTAGAGTCTTGGACAACATTTCTTTGCTCTTGTTCAGAAATTAAAACTGAGCTATTTTTTTCCTCGGCAATGTAATAAGCAGCCCATCCTTTAGACTTAGCAAAAATTAGCCCTACATACTCACATAAAATCCCTAAAATTATAGAAATAAAGAAGAACATAATAGCATTTTGAATAGATAATGTTACCCAGCCTTCAGCAACTTTTTCTTTAATTAAGTATACAAGTACCACATAGCAAATATAAGCAATGTTAAAAATGCTGGCTAATATACTTAGATAACTAGCAAATCGTAAAGGATGTACAGAATTAACTACAATTATTTGCAAAGCTAAGTTTAGGTAGGCAATTAAACTCTTAGTACGCGAGACTTTATATCTTCTAATTGGTTCGTAAACAAAGGTTTGATATTTATAGCCAATATAGAAACTGAGTAGATGCAAATAACGATATTTGTCTTGAACTTGAGTAATTGCATTAACTACTTGTCTGCTAAATACTCGAAATTGAGTAGCGTTTTTGGTTAGTGGAATTTTTAATAAGTGATGACAAAATAAATAGAACAAATTAGTACCTATTCTTACCCATAACGGTTGTCCTAATCGATTTTTGCTTACACCAATTAAGATATCTTTACCATTTTTACATTTCTCAACTAATGCAGGAATTAATAAAGGAGGATCGCACTCTGGAAGCATAACAACTACAAAGTCTCCAATTACTGCATCTAAA
Source organism: Tatlockia sp. (assembly GCA_013698215.1). Classification (GTDB taxonomy): domain Bacteria; phylum Cyanobacteriota; class Cyanobacteriia; order Cyanobacteriales; family Chroococcidiopsidaceae; genus Aliterella. The sequence goes on from JACCVJ010000406.1 coordinate 11,378, forward strand.
CCTGATGAAATAGCAATTTCTGTACTGAAGTGTCGAGAAAGACTTATTAATCTAATACATTCATACTCTTTTAATAGATTAATTACTTTTTCAGCAGTATCATCTTCCGAACCATCATTAATAAGCACCAATTCAAAATAAGTGTAATTTTGTCGCAATACCTGCATAATATCAGCAACAAAAGTTTCAATAATTTCTGAGTGATTGT
>JACCVJ010000408.1 GCA_013698215.1 Tatlockia sp.
TAGAGCAGATATTGCAGGAAGTAATTAGCTTACAGAAAATCCACATTCACCAAAAAAACTTGCAATTAATCGTCTCTAAAAGCTCTGAGCTAATTATAGTTAAAAGCGATCGCGCTAAGTTAAAGCAAATCTTAATCAATGTAATTGGCAACGCCGTTAAGTTTACGGAAATTGGCAGCATCAGCATTAAAACTCAAATCGAACCACAAACTACTAGCAATGACTGGCGAGTTGCCATCATTGTTGAAGATACAGGGATAGGTATTGAGCCATCCCAGCAATCTAAACTATTTCGTCCTTTTGGGATGGCTGATGGCACAACAACTCGAAAATTCGGCGGTACAGGGTTAGGACTTGCCATTTCAAGAAATTTAGTTGAACTCATGGGCGGGAGCATTATGTTGTGTAGTGCAGGCGACCAAGGAACAACGGTAACAATTTCTTTACCTTTATTTAATGTTGTCGAATTAACCCAAGAATTGCCAGCAATCAAAACACCCTTAATTGCTACTCCCCCTGCTGGCTCAATGTCCTAAAAGCAACTTGAGCGGCGGCTTGTTCGGCGGCTTTAATCGAGCGCCCTTTACCCTGCCCCAATTGCCGATTTTGCAACCAAACTTGGGCGCTAAACCGCTCGTCTGGCACTTCAGAACGATGCCCTTGCGGAGTTTCAATCACCCGATACTCTGGTAATACTTTGAAATGTCCCTGAGTCCATTCTTGCAAGGCAGCTTTGTAATTTAGTCGCGCCGGATCGCTACGAATTTCTGTAGCTAATTGAATAAAATGCGGATCGAGCCAAGGTCTAATTAGTTCTAAAGTATGGGTACTCAGGTACAAAGCCCCTAATACAGCCTCAAAAGCATCGGCTAACCTTGACTGCTGCCCCTCTTTGTCGCTGCTAGTTACCAGTAAGTAAGGTTCAAGCCCATAACTAATTGCTAAAGAAGCCAAAATGCGATCACTTACCAATACTGAACGAATCGCCGCAAATTCCCCGACTTTCCAATCTGGGTAAACTTCCCACAACACCTCTGCCGCCACCAAGCGCACTACCGCATCGCCGACAAACTCTAATTGTTCGTAATTTGCTACCGCCGAGACACTAGGATGAGTCAGCGCCAAATCTAACAATTGCCACTTTACCAGGGCAATACTTGGAACTCCAAAAATTTGCAGCAAGTTTTCTAACTGCTTTTGGCGACGGGGATAACTCAAGTTAGTCATGGAAGTTGTTTAGCAGGAAATTTCAGCAAATTGTCTATATTATTGGCATAGTTTAATCGACTTCTTGAAAAGTAATTAAAGACTTCGCCTTTTCTTTGGCTCCAAACTTTGATCTCTATGGATTTACCGTTAATTTATCATCCTGACTATGTTGTCCCTTTGCCCCAAGCTCACCGTTTCCCCATGCCCAAGTTTCGGCAACTATACGAACTATTATTAAACGATAAAGTCGCCCGCCTAGAGCAGTTTTTTATTCCCGAAACTCCATCCCAACAACTGATTGAGCTAGTTCATACCCCCCAATACGTCCAAGCTTATAAGCTTGGAACTTTAGATGCTAAAGCCCAGCGTCGGATTGGTTTACCTTGGAGTCCAGCTTTAGTTAAACGCACAAATATCGCCGTAGGTGGCACAATTTTAACAGCCAAGCTTGCCCTAAAATATGGTTTAGCTTGCAATACGGCGGGGGGTACTCATCATGCTTTTCCAAGTTTCGGATCGGGCTATTGTATTTTTAACGATTTAGCGATCGCCTCTCGCGTTATTCAGCATCTCAATCTTGCCTGCAAAATCTTAATTATTGATTTAGACGTACATCAAGGGGACGGTACGGCGTTTATTTTTCAAAATGACGACAGCGTATTTACTTTTTCGATGCACTGCGAAGTCAATTTTCCTGGTACTAAACAAGTTAGCGATTTAGATATTGCGCTCCCGGTAGAAATGGAAGATGAGGAATATTTACAAACTTTGGCTCATTATCTAACCGATGTCCTCACGGCTGTTAAGCCCGATTTGGTGTTGTATGATGCGGGGGTAGATACTCATATAGGCGATCGCTTGGGCAAATTAGCCCTCACTGATACCGGGATTTTTCGCCGAGAAATGCAAGTATTATCTACCTGTATTGCAGCTAGATACCCCGTTGCCTGTGTCATTGGTGGCGGTTATGCTGACGACTTGAGTAGCCTAGTGTATCGTCACTCTTTGCTGCACCGCGCCGCTAGTCAAATTTATCGTCAGTACATATGAACACTTTTGGGTTAAAAATTTTTTGTAAGATTATCCTGAGTCTTCCTATCAGTTAGTCTTTGCTATGCCTGAGTTACAGCTTAGATTAAATATCCTCACTTACATTCCCAATCAGGTAATTCTAAACCGGAAATGAAATGTAATTGAAAACTTGGCGATGACTGTTGCTTTTCTTATTTACCCAAGTCCTCAGTTAGTTATTCCCTTTTTTAGAGAAACTCAAAATTCTGACACCACTGTTATATTACTTCAGATTAACGTTTTTATCGTCAGAGAAGCGATTAAACCATTCCTGATAGGTCTTTTGAGATTCAGCGTCTTCAGTAACTATTTTTACTCTCACCTTCTTATACCCTTGATAGCGTTCATGTGCAATGGCATTTAAAAGTAAACTTGCGATTTTAGGGGAGCTAAATTCACCTGTGACAAGAAGTTCATCGCCTACTGAACCGACAGTTTTAGGTTGTTGACTTTCCGTAATTTCTGGAGAATTTAATTCTATTGCCTGCCCTAATTCTGTACTTGCCAGTTGTCTACTTTCTGGGCTAACCTGTTCAACAATCAATTTTTCGCGCCGGACTGGTACCTGTATCATCCGAGTTTCGATTTCTTTACGGACAACTATCTCTCCCAACTTACCTTTGTTACGGGCAACAACTAATCGTTCTGCTAGTATACGAATCCTTCCTTCTGACACCTCTGGTAGGTCAATATCTATCACCCTAGGATTATCATTGGGTACTTCTGTACTTTCAATTTCTTCAACTTCTTCTAAGAGATCGAGAGCTAAAGTATTATCATTAGGTACTTCTATACTTTCAACTTCTTCTAATTCTCCTTGTTCTAAGAAGTCAAGAGTTAACTCATTATCAGTAGTTACTTCTGTGCTTTCAATTTCTTCTAGTTCTAATAAGTCAAGGGTTGACGCATGATCGCTAAGTGCTTCTGTGCTTTCAACTTCTTCTAGCTCTAGAAGAGCAAAAGACTGTAATGCCATAGCATTATCAACAATTGCTTCAGCACTTCTATCTGAGGTACTTACTGTGCTTTCCTCGTCCTTCTTGATGCCTTCGTTTACTGTTTCAAAGGTGGGTGATGCCGGACTATTTGAAATTTCTGGAAGGTTTATTTCTAACTTCTCTGTATTTACATATTCAGGAAAATTTGCTATTTCTGCTGCATTAAAATTTACAAAGACTGATTTATCTGGATAGTCAATTTTCTCAATTAACTTACTGATTAATAAGAACAGACTGGGATTGCGAACCGTTGGGAGTTGGGATACAACAAAATTGATCTGAGAATTATCATCTAAAATTAAGTTGCTCACTTCCCCTAATATTTGACCTTGTCTATCTATCACAGCAAAGTTATTTACTGTA
>JACCVJ010000415.1 GCA_013698215.1 Tatlockia sp.
TCTATTTTTACTTTCGTCCCTTCAATGCTCAACAATTGAACACCCATGCTTGCCCCTTTTGCTCTTTGACCAGTGCATTATCACCATCTATACTATATCATATCGAGGTCGCACCCCCCGAATTTGCCAAAAGACTTAGGTTCTGTATGATACTCTTTCCACTTCAACGAACTAGCTTTTTTATTGATATTGCGTAGTGCAACCCGTATGCTACCTGATAGCCCACGTTTACCATAAACTGGATAATTCAAGTATATAGTAGGCGGTTTTTCTCCAGCGATAGGGTCAAATCCAAAAATCACAATATTCAACTTTGCTAATTGCTGGAGACTTTGTTGCAGCGCTGTCTCAATAGGAGTAATTTTTCTTATAGGTGTAACTACTTTTGACCAATTTAGCGGCGGCTTATATAAGCTTAGAAACTCATTTTCCAAATTAGAGAGCGTATTAAAATTGTTACTACAATTCAACCAGCTAATGCTAAGGGGATTTTTGCGATTAAACCTTTTTAGTTGATTAAATCGATGATGATCTCTCCATCTTGCTACTAAGTTTACGGTTCTGCCAATATAAATAATTTGCCCATTGCTGTCAGCTACAAAATATATAGCTGCACAGTTAGGTAATCGGTTTTTTTCTAATAAATTGACTGATGGTAGATCGGCAATTTTAATTTCTGATAGCACAATGTAGCGTTCCCGAATTATTCATATTATTTTCTTTCTTTTGAGTCTTGACAGTTAGTTTAAAAATATTGCCCGTAGCGCTGAAAATCAACTTTAATATATCCAAGTTTTTACTTAAAGAAGTTAAAATAAAATTTATGTAAAATTTTCTGATAAAACTTAATAAGATAAACGTGTGAGGCGACAAAATGGCGGCAGATTATCCAGATATTGATATTGCTCCTTTAATCGATCACACTCTGCTCAACCCCTTGGCGACACCAGAGCAAATAGAAAAATTGTGCCAAGAAGCGGATAGATATCAGTTTGCGGCGGTTTGCATATATCCCTGTTATGTGCGTCTAGCTGTCGAATTGCTTCAAAGGAAGAATCCTAAAGTATGTACGGTTATTGGCTTTCCTAGCGGTGCAAATACCTCCGCTACCAAGCTCTACGAAGCGCGAGAAGCGGTAGAAAATGGGGCAACTGAACTTGATGTAGTAATCAATTTAGGTTGGCTCAGAATGGGCAAAACTGAAGAAGTACACCGAGAAATTGCCCAAATATGTGAAGAAACCGGAGTCACAGTTAAGGCAATATTAGAAACTAACCTACTGACGGATGCAGAAAAGCGCCTAGCTGCGGAACTATGTATGGATGCAGGCGTAACATTTTTGAAAACAAGTACAGGCTGGAATGGCGGAGCAACGGTAGCCGATGTAACGTCGCTTTACGAACTAGCAAAAGAGCGCGTAGGAATTAAAGCATCGGGGGGGATTATCAAAATTGAGCAAGCTTTGGATTTAGTAGTAGCTGGCGCAACTCGCTTAGGTACATCTCGCGGTGTCGATTTGCTACGTCAACGCGATACTGTGGAGAAAGACTAAGTTTAAAATCGTTTACTTAACAAAAAAATTAGCCTCCACCCACTGCTAATAGCTAACTAATGAGTCGAACTTATAAAGCAACTGGAATTAATCTTAAAAGTATGCCGCTAGGCGAAGCCGATCGCCTGGTTACAGTTTTGACGCAAGAATATGGTTTGATTCGAGCCATAGCACCAGGGGCGCGTAAACAAAATTCTAGCTTAGGCGGTAGAAGCAGTTTGTTTGTGGTGAACGAGTTATTGATTGCTAAAGGGCGATCGCTTGATAAAATTACTCAAGCTGAAACGATTACGACTTACCCTCGTCTTAGCCGCGATTTGGGCAAGTTAGCTGCGTGTCAATACATAGCAGAAATGGTATTGTGTCAAGCTTTGAGCGAACAACCTCAAGTAGAATTGTTTTGCCTATTTAACGAACATTTGAAAAGATTAGAGCAATTGCCTAGCAATTCGGAGTTTTTGATTTTGGCTTATTTGTGTCAAGCAGTTTTTCACTTGCTAACAATCGCTGGAATTACCCCGCAAGTTCAACAATGCCAGTTGACGCATAAA
>JACCVJ010000440.1 GCA_013698215.1 Tatlockia sp.
TTTTGAGGTTTCATCAAGGGATACAATCAATTCTTCGATCTTCGATTTGGGAAATGGGGAATGGAATTTTTTATCTCTGCGAGTTCTGTTAGCCGATGTCCTTGCCAAGGATACCGAAATTCATGGATTTGAAGTAAACCATAGGTTTGAGCGAATAGGGCAGAAAACTATGCTGCTCAATGCTTGTAAAATTCTGCATGAAGACAGTATTCAACTACTGCTGTCGATTGAGGATATTACCGAGCGGAAACTACTTGAATCAGAGCGCGATCGCGCTCTGACTCAAGAGAAGGAGGCGCGCTATGCCGCCGAGGTTGCCAACTTGGCTAAAGATGAGTTTTTATCAATTGTCTCTCACGAATTACGCAACCCTCTAACTGCCATCCTAGGGTGGGTGCAATTGCTCCGCAATCCTACATTTGACCAAGCTAAAACAGACCGTGCGCTAGAGACAATCGAGCGCAGTGCTAGGGCGCAAAATAAATTGATTGAGGATCTTTTGGAAACCTCACGAATTACCGCCGGGAAGTTTCACCTTAACGTCAGTGCGATCGCCTTAGCTCCGGTGATTTCGTCGGCTATTGAAATTGCTCGTACATCGGCTAATGCTAAAAATATTCAGATAGAAGCAGTGTTTACACCGGAAACTTTATCAGTATCCGGCGATCTAGATCGCTTACAACAGGTAGTCTCGAATCTGCTTACTAACGCCATCAAGTTTACCCCTTCTGGGGGACAAGTGACAGTGAAGCTCGATTGTACTGGCTCCCTAGCACAAATTCAAGTGAGCGATACAGGTCAGGGCATTAGCGCCGAGTTTATTCCTTTTGTTTTTGAACGGTTCCGTCAAGCTGATAGCACCAGCACTCGGTCAGAGGGTGGACTTGGGCTTGGACTTTCAATTGTGAATCATCTAGTAGGCTTGCACGGTGGTACGGTTAGCGCCGCAAGTCCCGGCGAGGGGAAGGGGGCAACATTCACAGTCCAGCTACCCCTTTTAGAGACAACACAAGGAAACAGCAAAGAGATTACTTCCTCTCCTCCTGTTAGCCCGTCACTTTTAGAAGGATTAAGGGTACTTGTGGTGGAAGATGACGCGGGTTTACGAGAATTGATCACAATAATTCTCGAACAGTATGGAGCCGAAGTAACAGAAGTTAATTCCGCAAAAAATGCGATCGCCTCTCTCACAAATAATCCTGGCAAATACGATGTTTTATTGTCTGACATTGGTATGCCAGAGGAGGACGGCTATTCGCTCCTGCGTCAGGTGAGAGAACTTAGCCCGCAGTTAGGGGGGCAGATTCCCGCCGCAGCCCTAACTGCTTACGCACGCGCCGAAGATCGCACCGATTCTTTTGCTGCTGGTTTTCAAAGACATATTGCTAAACCAGTGCAGCCAGAAGAATTAGTATCAATTATTGCCGAGCTTGCCCAAATTAACCCAGAGACAAAATAAACTCTACTGACGAATCTGTGGAGCCTTCAACATATGATAGGTAATCAACAACTGAGTTAAAGCTAGAGGGTTGCTTTGAATTAGCTCCCCGGTTGTGCCTGTAAGCTTGCCTAAGTTGGGGTTACTTTGGCGATCGCATATATTCTTTAAATTCGGCATATCGCTACATATCAGCTTCTCTAGCTCGTACACCTGCTCTAAAGTTGCATGACCATCTATTTCTACCACATCCACAGGTTTACCCATATCTCTATCTAATTCCAGCCGCACGGCGGGGGTAACATTGGCAATGCTTGAACTAATAATTTGCGTAAATTCGGGGTGAGGAATAGTTGGACGCAGTACCAAGCGCACGTTTAATAACGGGTCTTCTTCGATATTATCGTTTGGTGGGTAAAAACTTACGACTACATCCGCCCATTGGCGCTGAGGACGAATAAATTCTTCCGAGTCTGGTTCGCGTTTTGCCATTTCTGCTAATACTTGCTCTTTGCTATAACCGCGTTTTGCTGTATCTCGCTTGACTTTCCAATCGGCGCGGAGTGATTCGGGGGGTGCTAAATACACTTTGACATCATAGGCATCTCTGGCGGCGCGGGTAGAATAACCTAATAAGCCTTCTACTACAACAAATTTATTCGGTTTAATATACTGTGGCGGCTCAAAACTTCCGGTTTTGTGACTGTATACAGGTTTAAGTATCGGTTGACCTGTCCTCAACAAAGACAGATGTTGTTGCATAATGTCTAAGTAGTTACAATCGGGGTGCAGAGCGGTTATGCCTAATTCTGCCCGTTGAGTGCGATCGTAGCGATGGTAATCATCGGTACAAATAACTGTAACGTTATCCTCACCTAATACTTGAGCAATGCCTTTTGTTAAAGTTGTTTTGCCAGCAGCACTGTCGCCGACAATACCTAAAATAATCGGACGATTGCTCATGATTGCTCCGGTAGTAGACTACTTCTACTGCTAAGGTTTAATTTTGTCTAATTTTACTGGACAATGGGATGCTAATAATATCAAGCTTTGAGTACAAATTAGTTGCACCACAAACTCTATTTAAAACCTAGGAACTATGGGCGATACTGGACTTGAACCAGTGACGTCCTGCTTGTAAGGCAGGCGCTCTACCACTGAGCTAATCGCCCGTTTTTTACGGTAATATCCAGTATAGCAAATCTATTGCATTAAAGCTAGGGCTTTTTGCGATATTTGCCTAACTTTAGAGAAATAAATCTTATGCCTTTCGGTCAAACCCACGATCGCATTACTTTATGGAGTTTACCTATAATTGCTGGTTGCACCTATCTATTGACTCATAGAAATAGCGATCGCACTTTAATTGTCGCGGGTGCATTCTTATTTAGCGGCTTAATGTTTGGGCCAGACTTAGATATATATTCGGTACAATACAAACGCTGGGGTTATTTGCGGTGGTTGTGGATACCTTACCAAAAAACCTTAAAACATCGCTCTTTCTTCTCTCACGGACTCATCATTGGGACGACAGTTAGGTTAATATATTTAGCCTTTTGGTTAAGTATAATGGGAATTTTTGCGGTGGGAATAGCAGAATTATGGGGAGATATAAGTTGGAATTGGCAATTGTGGGTGCAACTAGCTAAAAAATATACTTATGAATGGATTGCATTGTTTGTTGGCTTAGAGATGGGCGCAATCAGTCATATCTTAAGCGATCGCCTTGGCTCCTTTGTCAAACGCCAGCAGCGAAATAAAATAAAGAAATCGACAAGTAAGTAGTAATTGTTCAGGATGTCTAACCCAAATAACTCTAAAACCGCTCTCTTGGAAACCTTGGGACAAACGGTAAACCGCTCCCCCCAAGTTTCGGCTACTCTAGACGCATTGCAACAGCTAATTGATATCGTTGCACAACTACGATCCCCCGATGGTGGTTGTCCCTGGGATTTAGCGCAAACTCAACAGACGCTAACACCCTATGTAATTGAGGAAGCTTACGAAGTAGTAGAAGCAATTGCTAGTGGAAACCAAAAAGAAGTCGCTGAAGAATTGGGAGACTTATTACTACAAGTTATATTACAAGCGCAAATCGCCACTGAAGAAAATAAGTTTAGTTTAAAGGAAGTTGTAGAAGGGATTAGCCAAAAACTAATTCGCCGTCATCCTCATGTATTTAGTGATGTAGAAGCAACCAGCGTAAGCCAAGTGAAGCAAAATTGGGAACAAATTAAGGCGGAGGAAAAAGGGGAATCCTCAAGTAGCATTAGCCATTATCCGCGCACTTTCCCGCCGTTACTAGCGGGGATGAAGATTTCTCAAAAAGCTGCCTTAGCTGGCTTTGAGTGGGAGAATGTAGAGGGAGTATGGGCTAAATTTGACGAAGAACTAGGAGAATTTAAGCACGCGATCGCCAATGAATCGTTAGAACGTCAGCAAGCAGAATTGGGAGACTTGTTATTTGTTTTAATTAATCTGGCGCGGTGGTACAAAATCGATCCCAGTGTTGCATTGCAAGGAACAAACCAACGATTTATTCAACGTCTATCCCACGTTGAAACTCTTGCAGGTCGTCCGCTTACAGATTATACCCTTAATGAATTAGAAACTATGTGGCAGCAAGCAAAAGCAACTATTGCTAGAGATATTTAATAAATAAAAATCGTCTCAGCTAAGTGTTGAGGCGATTTTCTGGTAAATAAGGGTTCTTTATAAAGCTGTCAAGAATAATTAACGGTAGTTTGGCGATGTCCCTAGTTAAGCAAAACTTGGCTCGGTAGATAA
>JACCVJ010000459.1 GCA_013698215.1 Tatlockia sp.
GGGATTGGGAAGGATTGCAAGTATTGCCTTTGTATTTGAGCCGTCAAGCTTACGTTAGAGCCAAAGTAACATCTTTTTTACTAGACGATCCGGGGATACCAGAGGCGGCAAAAGTAGAAGCGGCGGCGACAGCTAGTGGTTATTATAAATTGGCTTGGGAGTATACTAAACTCCGTCAAGGCAAGTTAATTTTGATGTCGGGCTTGTCGGGGGCGGGTAAAAGTACCACTGCGAAGCTTTTAGCGCGGAAATTAGATGCTATTCATCTGCGCTCGGATGCGGTACGCAAACATTTAGGTAATATTCCTTTGTCAGAAAGAGGTAAAGAGGAGCTTTATAGCCCCGAAATGACCCGGAAAACCTACGATCGCTTGTTGGAATTAGGGGTAATGCTGGCTAATCAAGGTTTTACAGTGATTTTAGATGCCAAGTACGATCGCGCGGCTTTAAGAGCTAATGCTTTTGAAACTGCCATTTCTCAACAATTGCCCTTGCAGATTATCCACTGTACGGCTCCTGTAGACGTATTGCGCGATCGCTTGGCGGCTCGTAAGGGTGATATTGCCGATGCTACCGCCGACTTATTAGAGTCTCAAATTGCACTTGCTGAAGCCTTTACGCCCCAAGAGCAGCCCTACGTGCAGACATTTGACACTACTAAGCCTATAGAGCCACAATTAGGGAAATTTTGACTTATTTGTTTATAGGTAATAAATTAAATAGCGATCGCCCTAAATAACAGTTTGGGATGGCATCTGAAAAGTTAGGTGCGATTACCCAGGGGGTAGCGCTAGGAGCGATCGCTTTATAACTCAAAAAGCCCTAAAATGATTTATCCATTAAATTGCTGTAATTCATGCCCAAACCCGCCGACATTGGTACTAAACGTTTAATTAGTTTGGCTCCTAACAATTGGGTAAAGTGGGTAATGCAAATACCTGATATTGTTACTTCTGATATTCTCGATCCACAATTTCAGTGGGTGAGCCGAGAAAGCGATGTTTTAGTTCGCGCTCAAAGTCCGCAGTATGGTGAGTTTTTGGTACTTAACGAGTTACAGTTGCGCTACAAACCCGATATGCCCAAAAGAATGAGGGCGTATGCAGCTTTAGCCGAAGAAAAGTACAGCCTACCTATCCTGTACTAATTAACATTTTAAAAGCAGGTAATACTGAGATTCCAACTTGCTATCAGTCATTTGCAGGGTTAAAAGCCCGTCAAGATTATCGCGTAATTAATTTATGGGAGGTTGATGTAGAAATCGCCTTTCAAGAACCAATTTCGGCTCTAATTCCGCTTGTTCCTATACTTACAGCAATTCTTAATTGAGTAGGATACAGTTGAGGAATAGTTCTAAAGAAAAGCCAAATGAAAGCCTACTCGGTAGATTTGCGCCAGAAAATTATTGATGCCCATAACCAGCAAGGGGAGTCACAGCGACAACTGGCTAAACGGTTTCGAGTGAGTTTGAGCTTTATCGAAAATTTGTTGAAGCGCTATCGCACTGAGCAAACAGTAGAACCGAGAAGGCATGGGGGAGGTCGGTTAGCTAAACTGAGTCCTGAACAAGAGAGCGTACTAGAAACCTTATTAGAGGAAGATAATGATGCCATCTTAGTAGAGTTGTGCGCTCGCTTAGAACAACGGGTGGGTGTGCGTGTTAGTCGAGCAACAATGGGACGTATTGTCCAAAAACTTAAGCTAACTAGAAAAAAAAACTCTGCACGCCAGTGAGAGAAGGACAGAAAGAGTACAGCAGATGCGAGTGGAATATTGGCACGAAATTGGGTTAGTGAAATTAGAAGACTTAGTATTTGTAGATGAAACAGGCTCAAACTTGTCTTTGACACGGCATTACGCTCGCTCACGTAGAGGTAGCCGAGCTGATGACAACGCTCCCTACCAACGTGGCAACAATTTGACTCTAATTGGTGCAATGGCGCTCCAGGGAATGATTGGAGAGATGACCTTCCCTGGAGCTACCGATGGACTAGCTTTTAAAACCTATGTGACTGAGATATTCGTCCCCAACCTCTGGGTTGGGGCCTGTGTGGTAATGGATAACTTGCCTGCCCACAAAGTTAGTGGTATCCGTGAAGCGATTTAAAAAGCTGGCGCAACAGTATTATACTTATCCCCTTACTCGCCAGATTTTTCACAAGCGCGAAAACTGTTGGTCTAAAGTCAAGGAGTTTTTACGCGCGCGAGCAGCACGCACCTATGCAGATTTAGACCAAGCCATCACCGATGCTCTTGCCGCCGTGACTACTAAGGATATTATTGGCTGGTTTACCCACTGCTGTTGCTATATTTCACCCAATTGAGAATTGCTGTAAGTATACAAGTACCACGTAGCCAATATAAGCAATGTTAAAAATGCTTGCTAATATACTTAGATAACTGGCAAATCGTAAAGGATGTACAGAATTAACTACAATTATTTGCAAAGCTAGGTTTAGGTATTCAATTAAACTCTTGGTACGCGAGACTTTATATCTTCTAATTGGTTCATAAACAAAGGTTTGATATTTGTAGCCAATATAGAAACTGAGTAAATGTAAATAACGATATTTGTCTTGAACTTGAGTAATTGCATTAACTACTTGTCTGCTAAATACTCGAAATTGAGTAGCGTTTTTTGTTAGAGGAATTTTTAATAAGTGATAACAAAACAAATAAAATAAATTAGCACCTATTCTTACCCATAATGGTTGTCCTAATCAATTTTTGCTTACACCAATTAAGATGTCTTTACCATTTTTACATTGTTCAATTAATGAAGGAATTAGTAAGGGAGGATCCCATGGAAGTAGAATAACTACGAAGTCTCCAATTACTGCATCCAAACCTGATGAAATAGCAATTTCTGTACTAAAGTGTCGAGAAAGACTTATTAATCTAATACATTCATACTCTTTTAAGAGATTGATTACTTTTTCAGCAGTATCATCTTCCGAACCATCATTAATAAGCACCAATTCAAAATAAGTGTAATTTTGTCGCAATACCTGCATAATATCAGCAACAAAAGTTTCAATAATTTCTGAGTGATTGT
>JACCVJ010000464.1 GCA_013698215.1 Tatlockia sp.
ATCCTCTAGCTGGATTACAGAAAAAGGTATATTTCCAGCAGTTAGACTAATCGGTAAGTAATTGTAGTAATTTAGGAGGAAAAGCTAGTGTCATTTCTGACACCAGAAATCCGTCAACGTGTGGAGGAATTGAGAACTCTAGTGCAGCAAGCAAGTTATGCTTACTACGTCCTCGACAATCCCACAATGGAGGATACGGTATACGATCGCCTGTACCGAGAATTGCAACAATTAGAAACTCAGTATCCTGAATTAGCCTCCTCTAATAGCCCCACAATGCGAGTAGGAGAGCAACCCGCCACTGGATTTAGCTCGGTACAGCACAAAATTCCCCTATACAGCCTAGAAAACGCCTTTAATACTGAGGAGTTGCAAAACTGGGAAAAACGCTGGCAACGTCAATTGTCTAATATCAAAGTAGCTGAATATGTCTGCGAACTAAAAATAGATGGTTCTGCTTTAGCCTTAAGTTATGAAAATGGTCTATTGGTTAGAGGTGCAACTAGAGGAGATGGTGTAGCTGGAGAAGATATTACCCAAAATGTGCGGACAATTCGCTCAATTCCACTCAAATTACAGTTAGACAATTGCCCCTCTTTGGTAGAAGTTCGCGGCGAGGCATTTTTACCCTTAGATGTATTTCAACAGATAAATCAAGAAAGACTCGCCGCTCAAGAACAACTATTTGCTAACCCGCGAAATGCCGCCGCCGGGACGTTACGCCAGCTAAATCCCCAAATTGTCGCCCAACGCAAACTAGACTTTTTTGCCTATACGCTGCATATACCCGAACAAGACAATCTCAGTATCGCCCGTACTCAATGGGAAGCTTTAGAGTTATTGCAACAAATGGGCTTTAAAGTCAATCCTAATCGGACATTGTCTGCTACTTCTAAGGAAGTTGCCCAATATTACCAGCGCTGGGACACCGAACGGTTAAACTTGCCTTACATGACTGATGGCGTAGTTGTAAAACTAAATTCCTTTAGCTTGCAAGAGCAACTAGGATTTACGCAAAAATTCCCGCGTTGGGCTATAGCTTTAAAATATGCTGCCGAAGAAGCTCCTACACGACTTGAAAACATTGCCGTAAATGTAGGACGTACAGGAGCATTAACCCCCCTAGCTCAAATGCGCCCAGTGCAACTAGCAGGAACCACCGTATCGCGCGCTACGCTGCATAATGCCGATCGCATCCGCGAACTAGATATCCGCATCGGCGATACTGTAATTGTCCGCAAAGCTGGCGAAATTATCCCCGAAGTATTGCGCGTATTGCTAGAACTTCGCCCCCTTGATGCCCAAGTTTTTCAAATGCCCCAAAACTGCCCTGTCTGCAACCAGCTTGTAGTTAGAACTCTAGGCGAAGCGGTAACTAGGTGTGTAAATGCTTCTTGTCCGGCAATTGTTAAAGGTGCTATAGAACATTGGGTAAGCCGGGATGCGTTAGATATTAATGGTATGGGAGAAAAACTAGGACATCAATTAGTAGACAAGGGCTTGGTAAATTCGGTTGCGGATATTTACGAATTGACTAATCAAAAGCTGCAAACTTTAGAACGGATGGGAAATAAATTAGCCGAAAAATTAATAGATGCGATCGCCCTTTCCAAAACTAAACCTTACTCACGGGTACTATACGGTTTGGGTATTCGTCATGTAGGTAGTGTCAACGCTCAAACTTTAACCCAACAATTTCCTACTGTAGAACAATTAGCACAAGCAGAAATTAACGAGATAGCAGCAGTTTACGGCATTGGGGCAGAAATTGCTGGATCTGTACATCAATGGTTTCGCATCAAAGCCAATCAAACTTTAATTTCTCGGCTGCAAAACCTTGGTTTGCAACTAGAAGCCGAGTTTAAAGACACTCCCACAACTCCCCTAAGTAGCAAAACCTTTGTAATTACTGGAACTTTACCTACTTTAAAAAGGGAAGAAGCCAAAGAGTTAATAGAAAAAACCGGAGCAAAAGTAACGGATTCGGTGAGTAAAAAAACCGATTACCTAGTTGTAGGCGAAGAAGCCGGATCTAAACTTGCCAAAGCTCAAAAATTAGGCATTACCTGTCTAGAAGAAGCTCAATTACTCGAACTTCTAAATCAATAAAAGACGTTGCATTGCAACGTCTCTACAAATGATTTGAAATCACGCTAGGTTTTTATGCTTCATCAAAATTCTGGTAACTGGCGCTTAGGGTTAGGTTTATCTTTACTAACAGTTTTCCTCTGGGGAATACTGCCTATCGCCCTCTCTATCGCCCTCCAAGCCGTAGATATATACACTTTGACTTGGTTTCGATTTTTACTATCCTTTGCGCTACTGGCGATTTACTTAGGGTTACGCAACCAACTACCAAAAATTTCTACCCTGCGATCGCCTACTTTTAAATTACTAGCGACTTCCATTATCTTTCTCGCCATCAACTACTTGCTCTTTGTCCAAGGTTTAGCCCAAACTTCCGCCAACAATGCCGAAGTTTTAATTCAAATTGCCCCGGTAATATTTGGACTTGGGGCGATCGCCTTTTTCAAGGAAAGATATACTGTACAGCAATGGCTCGGTTTCGCTGTACTAACTCTAGGTTTTAGCGTCTTTTTCCACGAACAGTTAAATAATCTCCTTACCGCCCCTAGAAAATATCTTGTTGGTAGCGGTTTATTAGTCATCGCCGCCGTTGCTTGGGCAATCTATGCTTTAGCTCAAAAGCAGTTGCTACAAAAACTATCTTCCTTCAGCATCATGCTATTTATTTATGGCGGCTGTAGCGTGTTATTTACCCCCCTTGCCAAACCGCAACTCATTTTTTCTCTAAGTCTTTTCCACTTAGCTGCATTGGTGTTTTGCGGCTTAAATACGCTGATAGCCTACGGTGCATTTGCCGAAGCTTTAGAACATTGGCAAGCATCAAAAGTAAGTGCTATTTTAGCTTTAGCGCCAATTGTAACTTTAATATCTGTTGATTTCGTTTCCTCGATCGCACCCCAAGTAATTAAACCGGAAAATCTCACATTTTTAGCAATAATTGGGGCGATAATGGTCGTTTCTGGCTCAATGGCGATCGCTCTAGGCAAATCACCCCACCCACCAAGGAGCAGTTAATTATGCTCAAAGCATTACAAACCATTGCGATCGTATCTTTACTTCTACCTGTTGCTTTACCCCGTCCAACTTTTGCCGCTCAAAGAATCTATGCGTCTTACGCAGCGTTAGAGCGTTCGATTTCCATTGATGCTTTAGAACTTTACGCCAAAAAAGGCATAATTAATGACGATTTAGCCGCCTATGCTAAGTATGCCAAACCCCAAGTAATGGAGCAGTTGCGGCGAGTTTTAGTGACACGGATAAATTTAGAACCTGTTGCCATTTCCCAATTTTTCTACACTCCTCAAGGAGAAGATTTACTACAAAGAATTGGGCAAATTATTCAAACAGAGTCTCGTCAAACTGGCGTTTATGCCTTACGCTCCGCATTAGTGTTAGCCGCCGCCGATAAAGAAGGATTGACGCTATTAAATGTTTTGCGTCACTTTCCAAGCAGCAGTATTCGGGTGGATTTAAGACGCAGCTTGCAACTCGCCGATGAAGTACAAATTATCATCAATCGTACCAATCAAGCGATCGCATCTATTGCCAAACAAGCTGAAACTGAAGCAAGTAGTGGAGTAACAGATTTTTCTCAATTACCCGATCTTCGCACTAACGGGCGGTTTAAGTGGAATAAACAAACCCTAACCCTAAACGATCAAAGGCGCGATCGCGTTTATATTGCCGATTTATACATTCCTGTCACTTCGCGCCCAGCACCAGTAATTGTCATCTCTCACGGTTTAGCTTCTGATCGCACTACCCTAGCTTATTTAGCCACCCACTTAGCCTCCTATGGCTTTGCCGTCGCTGTTCCCGAGCATCCTGGTAGCGATACCAAAAAATTGCGAAGTCTGCTTACAGGACGTGCTAATACCGCCGACGAACCTAGCGAGTTTATTAATCGTCCCTACGATGTTAGTTATTTATTAGATCGTCTCCAGGCGTTAGACGCAGACGATCCCACCTATGAACTCAACTTAAACCAAGTAGGAGTTATTGGACAATCTTTTGGTGGTTATACAGCTTTAGCTTTAGCTGGCGCTCCGATTAACTTTTCTCAACTGCAAAAAGACTGTGAAGATCGCGTTAATGCTTGGAATATCTCGCTATTA
>JACCVJ010000465.1 GCA_013698215.1 Tatlockia sp.
TCATTTACCCCGATAGCACTATAAAACAGCGCTATTAACCAGTAAATCAAGGGTGGCTTATCAAAACGAGTTTCGCCGTTAAAAAATGGTGTAATCCAATCTCCGGTTAGCTTCATTTGTCGGGCGGCTTCGGCAAATAACGGCTCGGTTTCGTCAATGAGGCTAGTACTACCCAAATGCCAAAAGAAAGCTACTAGCCCCACGAACAGCAGCCACAAAATAGCTAAAATCAGAGCTTGGCGAGGACGATTTGTGGTGTTGTTTAGCCAACTAACTAGAGGACGATTTAGACGTTTAATCATTTAGTACGTAAAAGTTTTTAGCGATCGCCCGCAGTATATCGGCGATGGATGTTGAAAAGCTATTGCAAAGTCAAGTTCCATCTTGAAAGTTTGGCATCCCAAGTAGGTGCATCGCTCTCGCCGACTACGTAAGGGCCCCAATACTGCCCCGAACCATCTTGAGCAAAGGCAACTAAAACGTCTCCTTTTTCAAGCTTAAAGTTCCCTTCCGGCAAAGAAAGAACTAATCCTTCGGTGCTGCCTTCAAGAGGTGCAAAGTCCCAATGAGCAGGTTCTACGGCTTTTTTGCCCCTTGCCAACAACGCCACTCTTACAGGCAAATCGGTTTGATTGCTTAATATTAACGCCCCCGGAACTCCTGCCATTTTAGCAATTGGCGCTCCCAATTTCTTGCCTGTGGGGGTAGCCGATGGCACAGCACGAGGTACAGGCAATACTGTAGCTTGTGGTTGAATCGACACACTAAATTGCATAGCCCCTAATACCAACACCACCAACCCAAATAAAGAAGCAATCATGACGGCCGGGTATGCCGACGACTTAGCCTTCATAGTTTTATAGATATCTAGTTTATTTATGCTTATCATGTTTGTCAGTCTATAACTCTATTATCTATTGGTATTTTTAGAAATAACGTCTTGAGGACTACTGCCCTAGGCTAAAGCTTGTGCGATATCTTTGGTAAGGGGATATTGTCACAACGAAATCTGTCACACTGGCTTGAGAATAACTTCAGCGATGCAAAATACTCGTCTTAACAATTTAGTTACAGCTTTGGGCAGACAGGTGGGAAGCTGGATATTTAATCCTTGGCGGCGGCTGTCTATAATAACGATTAGTTTGCTGTTTGGCTTTTTTTTGGGAACAGCAGTTGCTACTACGGCGGGACAATCAGCAAATTTGGATATTGTTGCTGCGGGTATTTTAGTAGCTTTGTGCGAGGTAGCAGATCGAATTTATTACCGTCGCCGGGAAGGGCGACGTTTTTGGGTAGAGTCATTAAACGCGCTGAAAATTGGGCTGACCTATAGTTTATTTATTGAAGCCTTTAAATTGGGTTCGTAATTGCTCAAACTCTGTACTAAAAATGTCAAACTAAATGAACGAGAAAGCGCGATCGCCAAACTAATGCTAGAGACATTGCATGGCAACGTCACTGCCCTAATTAGCAACGTTAAACCTTTATATTTGCCGCATCGAGCGCAATTAAACTAAATTTTATGGCAAGTCTGCGCGTTTTATCGGGAGTTCAACCCACAGGAAATCTACATTTAGGTAACTATTTTGGCGCAATTCGTAACTGGGTAGAAGGGCAAAGTCAGTATGAAAATTTCTTTTGTGTCGTCGATTTACACGCCATTACCGCGCCCCATAATCCTGTAACCTTAGCGACAGATACTTATACGATCGCAGCTTTGTATTTAGCCTGTGGTATTGACTTAAGTTACTCTAATATTTTTGTTCAGTCCCACGTTAGCGCTCATAGCGAATTAACCTGGCTCTTAAACTGCATTACTCCCTTAAACTGGCTTGAAGACATGATTCAGTTTAAAGAAAAAGCTATTAAGCAAGGGGAAAATGTCAATGTCGGATTATTAGATTATCCCGTGCTGATGGCGGCAGATATTTTACTCTACCAAGCTGATAAAGTGCCTGTAGGGGAAGATCAAAAGCAACATTTAGAGCTTACCCGCGATATTGCTGCTCGGTTTAACTACTTGTTTGCGCGCGAAAAGCCCGTTTTAAAGTTGCCCGATCCTTTAATTCACAAAGTTGGCGCAAGGGTAATGAGTCTTACTGATGGTACGCGCAAAATGTCTAAGTCTGACCCCGCCGAAGCTAGTAGAATCAATTTACTAGACACTCCTGAGCAAATTAACCAAAAAATTAAACGCTGCAAAACCGATCCAGAGCGCTGGCTCGTTTTTGACGATCCAGCGCGTCCAGAATGTCATAATTTACTAACGCTGTATATGCTTTTATCGGGCAAAACAAAACAAGCTGTAGCAGAGGAGTGTCAAGCTATGGGATGGGGGCAATTTAAACCACTGTTAGCGGAAAGTGCGATCGCGCATTTGCAGCCAATTAGATCAAAATATAGGGCAATAATGGACGATAAAAGCTATTTAGAATCAGTATTGCGTGACGGCAGACAAAAAGCGGAAGAAGTCGCCAATGATACACTAAGTAAAGTTAAGGCGGCTTTAGGGTATTCTGTGCCAGTGTAGGTATTTAGCCGATCGCCTTCCAACTACATCTAAAGTTTCATCTTGTTAGCTGTTAAAACAGATTCAATGTAGGTAACAGCCAACACTAAAAATGAGCAAATGAGTAACATATTTCGCACCGCCGTCAAAAATAATGAATTTTTAATTACCGCCGAGATTACACCCCCTAAAGGCGGCGATCCTAGCCATATGTTGCAAGTAGCACAAACTCTCAGGGGGCGAGTTCATGCTGTAAATATTACCGATGGTAGTCGGGCGGTATTGCGGATGTGTCCGGTAATTGCCTCGGTGCTGTTGCTGCAACAGGGTATAGAACCAATTTGTCAAGTAGCTTGCCGCGATCGCAATCGCATCGGGTTGCAAGCAGACTTAATGGGCGCTCATGCTCTGGGTGTCACCAATATCTTAGCTTTGACTGGCGACCCGGTAAAAGCTGGGGATCACGTAGAAGCTAAAAGTGTATTTGACCTCGAATCAGTGCGATTGTTGCAATTGATCGGCAAGCTCAATACTGGTTTTGACTACAACAATATTGCGCTTACCGATGGCGCAACCGATTTATTTGTGGGAGCGGCGGTAGATCCACAATTGCCCAGTTGGTCGAGCTTACAACGTCGTTTTGAGCGCAAGCTAGAAGCGGGGGCGCAGTTTTTTCAAAGTCAGTTAATTACAGATTTTGAGCGCTTAGAAAAATTTATGGATCAAATTGCGGCAAGTTCTAATAAACCAATCTTGGCAGGGATTTTTTTACTCAAATCTGCTAAAAATGCCCAATTTATCAATCGCTGCGTTCCTGGGGTGAATATTCCCCAAACTACAATCGATCGTTTGGCAAATGCTAAAGATCCACTCCAAGAAGGAATTGCGATCGCTGCCGAGCAGGTACAGTTAGCAAAGCAAATCTGCCAAGGTATTCACATGATGGCAGTAAAACGAGAAGATTTGATCGCCCAAATATTAGATAAAGCAGAAATTGCTCCATTGTCAAATTAAGTTAATCAATATTTATAAAGGTAAAAATGAAAGTAGCGATTTTTGGTGCAACCGGATTTGTGGGCAGTCGTTTAGTAGAGCGATTGCACTTACAAGGGCATCAAAT
>JACCVJ010000471.1 GCA_013698215.1 Tatlockia sp.
CAAGCTACTAAAGGCAAACAGTACCCCAAAGGCGATCGCTAGTCCATGAGTAATTAGTTGACGTAAGGAGCGCAATTTATTCTTTAATCGCATAGTATCAATAATTCAAGAGCCGAGATAAACAGCAACTTCTCTTAGTGTATTTGATGGCAACTCTAGAGTGTGGCTCAATTTTCGCAATCCCCTACTAAAAATAAGCAGCTAATTTTAAGCTCGAAAAGTTGCTGTTGCCTTTTAACAGGTAATTCTTTTTGTTTCTTTAGCTGACACCGTTATTTTTACAGTAAAATTTTGCTAATAAATTTATAAAATTAGTTTGATGAAAATTGCAGTTTCTAATATCGCTTGGCAATTAGCCGAAGAAGAAGCAATTGCTCAAATTATGCAAGCTTTGGAAATCAAAGGAGTTGAAATTGCTACTACTAAACTTTGGTCTTCGCCTTCGGTAGCAACAAAAAATGACATTGAAGACTATAAAAATTTTTGGCAAAGTAGAAATATCGAAATTGTTGCTACGCAGGCTCTATTATTTGGTAGACCAGATTTAACAATTTTTGCTAAGGCTGAAACGCGCCAAGAGACTTTTACATACTTGGTAGAGACAATTGAGTTAGGTAGCAAATTAGGTGCTAAGGTTTTAGTATTCGGCGCTCCTAAAAATAGAAAAATTGGGGGCTTAATCTACGAACAAACTCAGGAAATAGCTATAGAGTTTTTTCATAAAATAGGAGAATTTGCCGCTAATTTGGGAATAAGTTTTTGTATTGAGCCTAATCCTCAAGTTTATGATTGTGATTTTATTACCGATTCTCGGCAGGGTTTTGAATTAGTAAATAAAGTTAACAGTGCTGGTTTTGGATTGCATTTAGATACGGCTGCTATGACTTTAAGTAACGAGTCTATTTCTCAGGCTTTAAAACAATCTTTTAGCACATTATGTCACTTTCATATTAGCGAACCTGGTTTAGCACCGATAGGACAAGGAAATATAAATCATGGAACTTTTGCTCAAACTTTAGCTAGTCTCAATTATCAAGGTTGGACATCGGTTGAAATGAAAGCACAACACCCAATTTCAAATGTTTTAAATGTCTCAAAAGCTCTAGAATTTGCAACTAAATATTATGGTAACAAGTAAGCAATGCGATCGCATTATTTTAGTTTTTTGCCTTACAACCTGCTTGCTTGCTTTATTTATCGGTTCTTTTCATGAAGTTGGCGCTTTTGGGGTAGAAAGTGATTTTTATGAAGTTTATGCGGTACAAGCTGAAAATATTTTAGCAGGAGGTTTTTACACTTATGAGCATAATCCCCCAGGCTATTGCTTACTTTTAGCGGCGATAACTTTTTTAACTGGGAATACTTTTATAGCTAGTAAACTTATTAGCGCGTTTACTACCGGATTTTTTGGTTGGATATCCTACCTTTTACTTAAAACTTTATTTGGATACAAAATTGCTTTTATATCCACTGTTTTTTTATTACTTACCTTAATTCCTAGTTCTTTTTTAGCTGCTACTGATGTAGTTAGCGCGACGGTTATTATTTTACCTCTGTATCTCTTTTTGCGCCCACCATTTTTAAGTTTGAATAACTGCTTTTGGTTGGGATTTTCAGCAGGAATTGCTTACATAGTGAGAGGGAATGCAATTTTTGTAAGCGTTGGTATTGCTTTTTGCCTAATCTTTATAAATTTTGAGCGTACCCCTTGGCGAAAACGATTAATTAAAGCTGCGATTTTTATAAGTGGAGTTTTTGTAATTACTTTTCCTTGGTTTATTTATAGTTGGAAAGTCAACGGTAGTGCTTTTGCAAGTACAGCTTATTTACAAGTAGCCGCCCACTTTTTTCATCCCCAAGATGATGAATTTATTACCAATGTACAAGCAATGCGATCGCATTTTAATTCTTTCTCAGAAGTCTTGCTTTACAACCCACCTAAACTAATCGCTAGATACCTGCAAGATGTTCTATTTCTCAATATTCCCAAACTGTTTTTACCCAAATCTTTGATAGATAATCTAAGCTTCCCAGTTTATCAGCTTGTTTTAGCTATACCTTTATTTTTTGTTCTTACAGGATTATTTTTTTTACTTAAAGACACTCGGCAAAAAAAAGATAGACTTGCTCAAAAAAAAATAGCTTTTTTATTACTAAACTTACTAGGTTATTTACTTTTGGGTTTGGTAGGATTTCATCGCCGCTATTATTTATTTTTATTCCCGCTTGTATTCACTTTAATTATTTATCCTTTTGTTATTTTTCCCGTAAAGACTCGTTTATATAGATTGGTTTTTAACTGGCTATTCATAATACACTTAGTTTTTGTTTTGAGCGCGGCGGCTTATATAGAAACTAAATTAATTCTAGTTTCCGAACCCAAGTATCTGTTAGAGATAGCAGCTTTTTTAAAAACTTCCTCTTTACCTAACGAAACTATTATTGTTCGCAAACCCCACCTGGCTTACCTAGCAAATTTGAAAGCCGAGTTTCCTTTAGCGACAAGTGCTAACGAATATTTAGATGAAGCCAAAGAAATTAATGCTAGTTATATTGTTTATAGCGATTATGAAGCAACCCTGTGGAAAGGCTTGGAGTCTTTAAGTAACCCAAAAACATTGCCAAATAAATTTAAGCTAATCTATACCCATCTACCAACAAATACTTTAATTTATGAGGTTAAATAGACTAATTATTTACTTTTAGCAATCAGACGGTCAAAATAATAGTTTAATCCCGGAGCAATCAAACTGTGGAATTTATTTAATATACTAAGTTCTAAACCAGGTGCGATCGCAAAAGTTTTTTTCTCTATTCCCTTAACAATCTCTTTAGCCACCGCTTCCGCACTCCAAACCTTTGCTGTAGCAGTGATTAGCTTTGTTGCTGGTGGTTTAGTCTTATTTTCTTCCGCAAGCTGAGGAGTGTCTGTATCTGGGGGATAAATAATTGATATTCCTACTCCCAAACCCTTCAATTCACCGCGCAAAGATTCCGCCAAACCCCGCACCGCAAACTTACTAGGACTATAGGCACTATACCCATAAATGCCAATTAAACCCGCACCCGACGAAACTAAAACAATATGACTGTTTGGTTGCATCGCTGGCAATGCTGCTTTAATACAATAAAGCGAGCCAAAGTAATTAGTTGCCATTGTCTGCTCAAATATTTCTAGGGGTAACTCTTGAAAGTAGCCAGGGTGTGCAATTCCCGCCGAATTGACTAATAAGCTAGGTAAGCCATTGCGCTCAATTGCAGTATTAATTGCTGCGGTTGCTTGGACTTTATCGGCTACATCAGCGCTTAAAATAATAACTTGCTGGTTTGAATCCAAACATTTTGACGAAATCTCAACTTTTGCAGCTTCAAGCCTAGTGCGATCGCGCCCAATAATTGTAATATTGCAGCCAAGACTTGCTAATAATTGCGCTGTAGCTTTACCTATACCACTAGAACCACCAGTAACGATCGCGTGTTTTTGAGCAAACATAATATTTAACTAGAATTTACAGCTAATGTCCGGCGAAAAAGATTACTCAAATTTAGTAGAATTGTTGCGATATCGCTCCCAGCACCAAAGTAATCGCACTGCTTACACTTTTTTAACAGATGGAGACGCAAGCGTTAGCGTAACTTATCAAGAGTTAGATTTGCAAGCTCGCGCGATCGCTGCGAACTTACAATCAAAAAGAGTTAACATTGCCCTTTTAGTCTATCCCTACGACAGCGGACTAGAATTTATTGCTGCTTTCTTCGGCTGTTTGTATGCAAAAGTAATTGCTGTACCTTGTCATCCCCCGCGCAACCGCCACGCCAGTAATGATTTAGCGGCGCGTTTAACGTCTTCCCAAGCAAAAATTGTTTTAACTACCAAAAACCTCAAATCTAAGCTCAAAAGTCAGCTAGGAACGCTTGCAGCTTTAGAATGGCTAACTACTGACGAGCCTTACTCAAATACCGACTGGCGAGAACCAAATATTAGTGGCGAAACCTTAGCATTTTTGCAATATACTTCCGGCTCTACGGGAGTGCCTAAAGGTGTCATGATTACCCATGATTGCGTACTACACAATCAAAAAATCTTGCAACTAGCCTTTTGTCATACAGAAAAATCTATTGGTGTCGGTTGGCTGCCTTTATTTCACGACATGGGACTTATTGGTAATGTACTGCAATCGTTGTATGTAGGAATGCCTTGCATTTTTCTTTCCCCCATTGCTTTTGTGCAAAAACCCGTGCTTTGGCTGCAAGCAATTTCTCGTTACGGCGCAACTACTAGCGGCGCTCCCAATTTTGCCTACGAGTTGCTGTGTCACCACGTTACCCCCGCACAAAAACAACATCTAGATTTGAGTAGTTGGGATGTAGCTTTTACTGGCGCTGAACCCGTGCGCGTTGAGACTATGGAGCGCTTTGTAAAAGAGTTTGCAAGCTGTGGTTTTCGCTCCTTAGCCTTTTACCCCTGCTACGGGATGGCGGAAGCTACGTTGCTGATTTCTGGGGGTGAAAAAACTACGCCACCAGTAATTAAATATGTTGAAAAAGCCGCCTTAGAAAAAAATCAAGTAATTACTGTAGATAGTTACAGAGAAGGCGTAAAAAGTCTTGTTAGTTGTGGTAAACCTTGGTTAAATGACACAATTGCGATCGCAAATCCCCATTCTTTAACCCAATGCCAAGATAATCAAGTTGGAGAAATCTGGGTTTCAAGTCCCGGAATCGGTAAAGGTTACTGGAATTTAACCGAACAGACAAACCAGACTTTTCAAGCTTCCTTTTCAGACAATCCGCAATTAGGCTGCTTTTTGCGTACTGGCGACTTAGGCTTTTTAGCGGATGGCGAACTATTTATCGTTGGTCGTCAGTACGATGTTTTGGTATTTTGGGGATTCAACCACTATCCGCAACATATCGAACAAACCGTAGAACAATGTCATCTCGCCTTAAAATCTAACTGCGGCGCAGCTTTTTCCGTTGAAGTAGATGGGGAAGAAAAGCTAGTTATTGTCCAAGAATTAGAACGCAATTATCGCCATATTCTAGCTAAAGATATAGCTGAAACTATCCGTTGGGCAGTATTTGACCAGCATTTAATCGATATTTATGCGATCGCCCTGCTCAAACCTGGTAGCATACCCAAAACCTCTAGTGGCAAAATTCAACGCCAAACTTGCAAGCAAAAGTATCTCGACGGTAGTTTAAATATTCTCAGCCAGTGGCGTTTACAAACATCGAGCAATCTAACGTCCCTAATCAATCGATACTTAAATCCCCTCACCCACGCCAAAAGATACTTGACTTTTACTAAAGGTAGCTTGCGGCGCTGGCTATTTTTAATACACCGCAGCGATTAGTTATCCTAGAGATAGCGCAACTAAAATTATCTAAAAATGAGTCTTAAATCTTTCGATCTCAATATTTCTAATTTAGGACGGTGGATTGCTGTTATTGGAGTTGTTTGGCTAATTAGTACCGTTGGCTTAGGATGGCTTGTCAATTGGTTTTTAATTTTAATGGGATTACTGATAGTAGTACCTGTTTTAGGCTTTTTTGGCTTTCGCTATTGGCTGCAAAGCAACCTAATTCAAGATAATTGTCCCGTCTGTCATCACGAGTTTAGAGGTTTAAATAAAACTCAATTGCCATGTCCCAATTGCTCTGAACCCTTGCAAGTAATTCAAGGTAAGTTTAATCGCTTCACCCCGGCGGGAACTATTGACGTGCAAGCGGTGGAAGTCTTTAACCAATCAAGAGATGATTGAAGCTAAATTGAGTAGGCAAAAATACTGATAATTAGTTAATTTATTCTTAATATTTCTATACAACAAGTTAGCAAATAACTTATATAATTATTCAGCCCTTAATCAACCCCCTTAAAGAAAATGGTATATAGAAGCACAACTTTTTAGTTGTTCGCGAGGATGCAGTTTGCGAATTAAAAAATTCGCTAAAATTTCCTAACCAAAAAAGGTTTGCCGACTTATAATTTGTGACTAAAGCTCGTTATAGCTAAAACCAAAAATGAATACTGAAAAAAGCGAACAAGACTTACAGCGTCGTTTGCAAGAACTAGAATCACTGCCTACAAACGCCCACCCAGTAGCAACCCAAACCCCCACCAGCAATAATGCTGTAGCAGGATTAAATCAGTTTATCAGCTTGTTTAAGTCTTTACCCAACGCCGGAAAGATAATTGTCATCGGTGTTGGGACTATAGTTGGGTTTGCCATACTCAAAAGCTTATTAAGCTTAGTCGCAACGCTGTTTAGCCTAGCGTTTTTAGGGTTGATTGTATATTTTGGATATCAGTTTTTGGTAGCTCAGAGCAACCAAAAAATAGAAAAATAATTCCAACGCTAGGTAGGGAAATCAAAATTTTATATTAAGGATATAAAAATGGCTAATCCAAGTGTGGGGAGAGGCGATCGCAATTATAAGCAATTAAAGCTAAAACCACTACCATTAGTGACTAGACGTTTTGCTGCTTGGGCGATCGAAATATCAATAATTGCTAGTAGTGCGATCGTTCCTTATAGCATGGGAATGTATGCCAAAATCCATTTAGCAGAGCAAGTACCGCTAAACCCGGTACTCGTAGCAACCGAAAAAGTAATCGCCAGTACCTTTGCTTTGCCTGCAAGTAAAGAAGTTAAAGAAGTTCCACCATTAACTAATTTACTATGGTCTGCGGCTCTGATAACCCCCCTGTTGCTAGGTAGCTGGCAAATATATCTACTCGCCAAAACTGGCAGCACATTGCCCAAACGCTGGCTAGGTATTCGCGTAGTTACTACCGCCGGAAAGCCCCCAGGATTAGCAAAAATTGTCCTCCGCGAAGGGGTAGCTTGGGGGTTGCCGTTATCTATTGCCTACGCAGTATGGCGTTGTAGTGGCTTATTTCCCGATCCTGGCGTACTTGCCGTCTTAGCGGGGGTAATGGTACTAGGAGAAGGCATTAGCGCCCGATTTGACCGCCAGCGCCGCTCGTTGCATGACCTAATTTCAGGAACTTACGTTGTCAATGCTAGTCGCATCTATGCCCCTAATACTGGGCGCTTAGGCGAAAATAACGGGCAGGCAGTGGAGTGGAATACATCTATTTATAGTTGGAAAAAACCCGCCGCTCATGTTGCCGATGCAGCGATTATCTTAACTAAGAAAAAAAAAGTACAGCGCGATTTGTGGATTTGGATGCGTCGCCATCCCAAATTTACGTTGACAGTGGTTGCAAGTTGTAGTGTGGGGACGGTAATCGGGACTTTAATCGCTACTGGGCTTTACGTTCGCACGCAAATAGATAGCGGGCAATCCGAGTACAATAGCGAACAATTATTAGCAGCGACCAAACAATTAAATTCTACCGAAGCGAACACTTTAGCCCAGCGTACCGAAGCAATTTTAAATTTGGGTACGGTAAACAATCCCCAAGCCAAACAGTTGTTAGTCAATTTATTGGCACAATCGACTAATCCAGAATTAACAGAGGCGATTCAACAAGCATTGGTTGCAAGCGGTACGGAGGCATTGCCAGCGTTGCAACGGTTGAATTTGTCAAGCGCCAATAATTCCGATGCTTCTAGCCGCCTTCAGCTTCTAGCTACCCAAAATGCGATCGCGGAAATTCTTTTTATTTATAGCGGCAAATTGACTTCGGTACAACTAGAGCGGATTAATTTAGGTGAGGCTGATAATTTTAGCCTAGTCCTCAATCAAATTGACTTTGCTGGCATTGACCTAAGCGGAGCAAATCTCGACCGGGCTAACTTAGTAGATAGTCAATGGCAAAGTGTAAAAAATAATGCCACTGCTACCCTCAACGACGCGCAAATGAAATTTGCAATTCTTACAGGCGCAAACTTTAGCCGCGTTTCTATGCAGCGCGTTAACTTGCTTCACGCCAAGCTTAACCAAGCTAACCTAGCTAATAGTAACCTTACAAGTGCTAACCTCAGCAGCGCTCAACTGGTAGGAGCCGATTTGCAGCAGGCTGTATTAACTTCTGCAAGCCTTACCGGGGCAAATTTAGCCGGAGCAAATTTAGCTAAAGCTAACCTATCTTCTGCTCGTTTAGGTCGAGTTAGCGCCTTGAAAACTAACCTACAACTTGCTAACTTGAGCGCTACCGATTGGCAAGGAGCAGATTTAAGCGGGGCAGATTTGAGCCGTGCTAATCTTAGCAATGCTAACTTGAGCTACGCACGAATGCAAAATGCTAACCTGTACAAAGCACAACTGCAAAATGTCAGCTTGCGAAATGCTGATCTTAGCCAAGTAGATTTGCGGGAAGCTGATTTAACTGGAGCCGATTTAGCTGGAGCAATTTTTGCTAATTTAAAATCTACTCAAGCTGATGGCTTTATTCAAGCACCAACAGAAGAATCTCAAGCGGCTTTACTCAAAGGCGTTGACTTTACCAATGTTAAAAACCTAGATACTACCCAGCTTGCGGCTATTTGCCTCCAAGGTGGCACTCATCCCCGTTGTCCTTAATCGTTGATATAACAAAGGAGAGATTTTTCTTGCCTTTTCTAGTATCAAGAATTATTAAAATAGGGCTTTTTATTTTCTCAAAACAAGTGATATACATCACTACTTAGATTTAAGTTGCAACTGTCATTAGTTGAAATTACTTAAGCTTTAAAAAAGAAACTTACCCTTTTAGCACCCTAGGTTGCTGCTTTGACAAAAGTAAGCCAAAATCGAGAATAGATTTTGCTTACTTTTTTATTTTAATAGTGCTGATTTTTATAGATAACGAAGGATTTTCCCTAGTTAGAGAAGCACAAATCTAAGTTAAAGATGAAAATACAACAAAAATTACTTCTTAGCTTTCTCTTTCCTTCCTTAATGGCAGGGATAATTGTTTGTTTGGCGATCGCTAATAACTTAAGTATTCTTAACAATATTGCCCAAGTCAATCAAGGTTCTAGCCAAGAAGTTACAGCCTTAACACAAATAAAGTTTGCTGGTACAGCAATCCAAAGTTATGCGAACTACCTACGCAGAGATAATAATTCTGCTTTAGAGCAAACTCCAGCGCCACTAACAAAAGCAGAAATTTATGCAGGTATCAAAATAGAATTAAATAATCTTGCCACAAATTTAAATAATGTTAAGGTCGCTACTAATCAAAGTATTTATATCAGCGAACGAAGTTTTTTTAAGCAAAGTGACGAAATTCAGCAAGAAAAGAATGATTTAGTAACTTTAGATACCATTGACAAAAAACTAATTAATTACAGTCAGCTTGTAAATCAATATTTAGAGCTAAATAATACAGATAGTATAAAAGCAGAAAGATTTTTAAACCGATCTTTAGAGCCTTATTTTAAAAATATTATAGTTCCCTTAATTGAAGAAGCCTCCAATAATGCCCAGGCAGAACTAACAAGAGAAGCTAAAGAAATTGCACAAAGTATTGCCCATAACAATACAGTGCTTAGCATTCTGGCTGGACTGAGTTTTGCCCTAAGTATTATTTTAAGTTCTGTACTATCTCGCACTATTTCACAGCCAATAGTTGAGTTAAAAAAAGCTGCCGTAAGTATTGCTAAAGGTAATTGGGCTACCCGCTTAAGCATCAAAAACAAAGATGAGCTTGGCAGTTTAGCAAAGGCTTTTAATCAAATGAATGAAGCTCTAGAAAAAACGACAGTTTTCAAAGATTATGTTGATAATATTATTGAGACTATTGTAGACAGCTTGATTGTTTTGGATCGAGATAAAAAAATTGTTAAGGTTAATAAAGCAACCCTGAGTTATCTAGGTTACAAAGAAGAAGAATTAA
>JACCVJ010000472.1 GCA_013698215.1 Tatlockia sp.
CTAATGCCGAAGCTGGTAGCTTTAGCTTTTCCCGCCCGTTGGGGGTTGGTTCCCAAAGCCGCCCCCACTAAACCAAAAACAATGCAAACAAAAGGCAAAGAAAGTTTTTCTTGAATGCGGACTTTGAGTTTGCGAATTTTTTTCTCATCACCGCTCAAATTTAAGAGTTTTAACCGCTCTCTTGCTTGGGCAATATTCATTTCCCCAAAATCTCGCCCTTTTGCCGCTAAATCTAACGCTGTACGCGGTAATTGCAACTGCTGGTGTTCAAAGCGGACAATGTTGCGATAAGAACTATCGGGCGCAACTAAATAAATAGTGCCATTAAAAAAGTCCCAAATATTTTGCAGGCGGTTCCAAGAAGCAGAATCAGAAACCAAAATTTGATTTATGCCTTCTTCTGAGCGATCGACAATTACCAATCCTTGCATTTGCTGTCCGTCAAATTTATCGGCGTAAAATAAACGAGACAAAATCTTAGTTTTTTCGCCATTTGGCTGTTTAACTTCTTTGTATTCTGGGTAAAAAATATTTTGCTCTTGTAAAATCGGTTTGCTTTGCTTTAAGGCGCTTTGCAAGGTCTGGGTAGCTTGGTAGTTGGCAATGGGAACCAATTGTTCGTTGAAGAAAAAAGTTATCCCTGTAACTACAAAACTCAAAACCACCGCCGGGAGAACTAACCGATAAATACTTACTCCACTGCTCCGCAAGGCAATAAGTTCGCTATCGCTGGCAAGACGGCTATAAGTCATCAAAGCAGAAAGCAGCGTAGACATGGGAAAAGCTAGGACAATAAAAGCTGGCAAATTGAGCAAAAATACTTGTGATGCGATCGCAATTGGCAACCCCGTCTCAACTATTTTTCTTACCAAGTCAAACAAAATACCGACAGCTACCCCCACGGACGAAAATGCCCCCACCCCAAACAAAAACGGCCCTAATAGTTCGCTGGCAATGTAGCGATCCATAACCGCAGGCATAGGAATAATCGAGGTGAGAGACTTATAACTGTTCATAGTTTGGAGTTTTTACGCTTGAAAGTTACTACCCAAGTAGTATTGACGGACAAGAGGGTTACTATAAAGCTCCTCGGCGTTGCCAGAAGCAAGAATTTGTCCTTCACGCATAATGTAAGCACGGTCGGTAATTGCTAGGGTTTCTCTAACATTGTGATCGGTAATTAAAATGCCGATTTGGCGATCGCGTAATTTTTCGATCATTGCCTGAATCTCGGCTACAGCGATCGGATCTACCCCCGCAAAAGGTTCATCTAATAATAAAAACTTTGGCCCCTCTCTCCCGGCGGCTAAGGCTCTAGCGAGTTCTGTGCGTCGCCTTTCTCCTCCCGAAACCTGGATTCCTTTAGTTTGGGCAACACTTTCTAACCGAAACTCTCGCAATAAAGTATGCAAGCGACCTTCCCATTCGCGTCGCGGTACGTTGGTTTGCTCTAATACTAATAAAATATTTTCAGCAACGCTCAACTGGCGAAAAATGCTGGCTTCTTGAGCTAAATAGCCAATTCCTAGCCGCGCTCGTTTATGAATGGGTAAAGACGTAATATCGCGATCGTCAAGCCATACTTTACCTTGATTTGGTCTTTCTAAGCCTGTAGCAATGTAAAAAGTTGTCGTTTTACCCGCGCCATTGGGCCCTAATAACCCCACAACTTCTCCTTGGGCTACGGAAAGACTAACGCGATTAACAATAGAGCGCTTACCATAGGACTTATGAATATTCTCTAGGAGAATTTTCATTACTTTTTAGCGGGGCTTTTGCGGTTAAAACTTGGAGTTGCGGGGGCTGCTTGGGTTGTGGTGGCGGGGTTTGGATCGCTAATAATATAAATTGACTCTACCTGTCCGTTAGTTTTTGGTGTGGCAATAAATCGCCCTTCATCAATCAAGTAAGTAATATTTTCTCCTTGAATGCTGTTCCCTTCTTGCAATACATAGACATTGCCACTGAGAACAATTCGGCGTTCGCGGCTAAAGTATTGAGCTTGAGCGGCGGTTGCTTGGATTTTACGGGCGGGATAAAACATTTCTACGTTACCACGAGCAGTAAATACTCCAGTTTTAGAATTAGCTTCTTGAATTTGCGCATTGATTGTAAGCGTGCGTCCGTCGCTTGTGGGTTTGCTCTTGAGGGGCGAAGGCATCGCACTGGCGATCGCCAGTGCGATTGTTGGTATTACCAAAACTCGGTTGATGTAGCGCTGCCAAGAGGGATGTAAATAAGCAAGTTTCATAAAAGTTTGTTTAAAATAATCATTACAAGCTAAGTAACTAGAACCCAAAAGGCGAAGCTCTGCGAGCTTGTGGCTCTATCGCGTGTCCCAATTCTAACTTAACTCCTAGACCAACACCCTTGTAGGCAAGTTCCACGAATATATCAAGTTAAGTATCAATAGTTAGATTAATTTTAGGTAATAGAGGCGATGCAACTTCTTGTTGTTGTAGTTGGAGCAATAAAGCGACACTATCATCTAACAACTTATCAACATCAATACCTGCATAACTAGCCTCGTAACGGCTCAACTTATTTGTGCCTTCTCCGAGCAAAATACAAGCGCCCCGCAGGTTTGAGTTACCCAGATGATACAGTGCTACAGCAATTTGTAAAATGGCTTGATAAAAAGTTTTTTGCGGCTCAATTGCTTCCATCCATAAAGCTTCTAAAGTATCGTGACAGGCATAAAACTGTTTTTGATTAAACTGCTCCACACCGTGCCAAAATTCTGCACTTAAAATACATTGCTCGTTTGAATTCATAAAACTAAGGTTTTTGTCATTAGTCCGCCTGTCTCTAGTTTTTAACATCTTCTTTGAGACTTGCGAACGCAAATAAAGAATTAGACTGGAGATAGATACAAAGATTTTTGTGATTGATTATGGTGCGGATGGTTGATGTAGAGGCGATAGATAAAAAGCTTTCGGGGCGGTTTATTGCTCTTGATCCTGGTGGTTATTTTATTATTTATTTAGATCGGGATGCGGGGCTAATTTGTGCCAAACATTTTACAAATATAATTAGCGATCGCGGTTTGGCTATTGACCCAGAGACAGGTAAGCCGATCCCTGTTCGGGGAAAGGTAGAACGCACGCCAACCAAGGTATTTAGCGGCAGAACTGCAAAGGAACTTTGTATTGAAATCTTTGAAAAAAATCAGCCCAGTTTAGTTACTTTTTTAGACCATGCAGCTTACTTAGGTCGAGAGTTTGTCCGGGCTGAAATTGCTTTAATTAATGAGAGCGAGTATGTTCAAGATTAAGTTACTTGACGTATAAGTAATAAGTTGCCATCGGAATAATAGTAGCAGCGATTAAAAAGCCCACTACCCATACGGTAGCATTACTGGTATCGGTTTCTTCAGCAGTTTTAAAGGTGCGTTCGGTGCTGACGTTGGCGACAATTTGCGGCGGGCCAGGGTCGGTTTCGCCAGATAATACGGCAATTAGGCGACTACTTGCGTCTAAAAATGCTTGATTATATTTCTCGTCTTGTTTTAAAGGAGCAAGGATAGTTTCATTAACCACGCTAGAAGCGATGTCATCAGTTAACAAGGATTTTGCCCCAGTCTCTATAGCTGTCCCACTGCTGAGGGTATCTATTACCAGTAAGGTTTGATTGGCTTGGGCTTCGGGAGTGGGAAACCATTTTTCAAATAACGCTTTAGCAAAGCTTTCGGAGGTTTCACCGTAATCAAGGCGGCGAATTGTTACTATTCGCACTTCGTTTCCGGTCTGTTTTGCTAGTTTTTCTAAGTTGCTGCTAATTGTACTTTCATTGATTCGGCTCAATACTTCTGACTGGTCGATTACCCAAGGACTACCACCGGGGGTAAGTTTGGGGATTTGATAAATACCTGTAGCATTGGCTGGAAATGCGATCGCGCTTGCGGCGAGTATTACTAGCGTTAGAGCCAAAATAAACCGTTGCAGGTACTTTTTCCCATCAAATAGATGTTGGGGTTGCATAGAGGTATCCTTAAAAATTACTTTTTCTCCAAAATACTGTATAAATCGCTCCTTAACCCACTTCAATACAATTTCACGTGCGATCGCGCTTGTATAGCAATCACGCCTTAGAACACATAGATTTTTTTAGTATAGTAAGCGCGATCGCCTTAAGTTGAGATATTCAAGTCTTGTTATCTACTTTACAAACAAAAATTAGACGCTGGTAATTGTCCGCCCTAGTACCTAGTTTCTTAACTTTGCGCTTACAGGCTAATTATAGTTAGGTAAATTTTCCGCAAAAGGCTAAGGTAATTTCATGGATTTGAACTAGATGAGTTGCCCGATCGAGTATGAATGATTTTATTGCCACCTACGGAAATTTGATTGTCTCTATGGTGTTAGGAGCATTACTAGGGCTATCTTTATATTTACCGTTAATGGCTGGGCAATTGTCGCTCGCAAGTCCCGGCTTTTATGCTTGTGGTGGTTATATTGCGGCAATTTTGTCTACGGGAGTATTCAAGTCGGATGCGCCTTTGTTTCCGATTCCTTTGTTGCTATTAGAAATGCTGATTGCTGGGATAGTATGCGGAATTTTAGGCGTACTCGTAGGGATACCAGCCTTGCGGCTACGAGGAATTTATTTAGCGATCGCAACAATAGCTTTTGTGGAAGTTTTACGAGTAATATCTCTCAATTTAGATATTACGGGCGGTGCGGTGGGCATTTTTGGCATTCCTCAGCCTTTTGAAAGTGCGATCGCCTATTTGTGGGTAGCTATACCTTTACTATTGCTGAGTATGCTTTTACTGTATCGGTTAGAGAAAATCAAAGTCGGACGGGCTTTTGCAGCGATTCGAGACGATGAATTAGCCGCCGATGCGATGGGGATTAATCCCACTTACTACAAAGTATTGGCTTTTACTTTAGGAGCCATTTTAGCAGGGATGGTAGGAGCAATTAGCGCCCACTTTTTAAACACCTGGAACGCTCGTCAAGGTACGTTTGATGCCAGTATTATCTATTTAACCTTTGTGTTAATTGGTGGCTCTAGAAGCTTTGTTGGTACTGTTTTAGGCGGCATGGTATTTACAGCATTGCCAGAGGTGTTACGAGCCATTGCTGATACTGAAGGTTTACCCAGTGTGATCGCTCAATTTTTGCGCGATGGACGTTTGATTATCTTTGGATTGCTAATTGTTTTAGGGACGATATTTTTTCCCCAGGGGCTAGTAACACCAGAATTATTTAAAAGGCGGCGGTAATGACTGATTTTGAGCCTATTTTGGCAGTATCAGCTTTAACTCGTAGTTTTGGCGGCTTAGTTGCGGTTAATAATGTTTCCTTTACAGTTAATCGAAAGGAAATTTTTGGACTAATTGGCCCCAATGGTGCGGGAAAAACTACTTTATTTAATTTGATTAGCGGTTTAATCCCACCTTCGAGCGGACAATTATTGTATCAAGGGGAATCGATTACAAAACTTCGCCCTTATAAAATTGCCAAACTGGGAATTGCCAGAACTTTTCAAAATATCCGCTTATTTGGTACGCTTTCAGCCTTAGAAAATATTGTTGTTGCTAGACATATTCATACTAAAAGCAACGTATTTAATGGGATTTTGAGTTTACCATCGGCAGCTAGAGAAGAAAAAATCGCCCTTGCAAAAGGCAAAGAATTGCTAAACTTAGTTGGATTAGGCGATCGCGCTACAGAAATTGCCTGTAACTTTTCTTACGGCGATCAACGTAGATTAGAAATTGCCCGCGCTCTTGCCCTTAATCCTAAAATACTACTTTTAGACGAACCCGCCGCCGGAATGAATACAGGCGAAAAACAAAGTTTAAGTTTATTTATCCGCCAAATTAGCCAGCAATTTAATTTAACAATAGTTTTAATCGAGCATCATGTGCCTTTGGTTATGGGATTATGCGATCGCATTGCGGTTTTAAATTTTGGTAAATTAATTGCTTTAGGCAACCCTTACGAAGTAAAAACCGATCCCGTTATTATTGAAGCGTACCTAGGGGCGGAACAATGAACTCTAAGCAAATCCTAGAAATTAAAGGTTTGTGCGTCAATTATGGCGGTATTCAAGCTTTGCAAAATATCGACTTAATAATTAATCAAGGCGAAGTAATTACTCTAATTGGCGCAAACGGTGCGGGTAAGAGTACAACTTTAAAAGCTATTTCTCGACTAATCAATTATCGAAGCGGACATATTTATTACAACGGGCGAGATATTAGCCGCTACCCGGCTTACAAAATGGTGCAACTAGGAATTGCTCATTCTCCTGAAGGACGAAAAATATTAAGCAGACAAACGGTACTCGATAATCTAGTTCTAGGCGCTTATATTCGCTCCGATCAGAAAATTAGAGCCGATATTGAGTTGCAATTTAAGACTTTTCCTCGGTTAGCAGAACGCCGCCATCAGTTAGCAGGAACTTTAAGCGGTGGAGAACAACAGATGTTAGCAATTTCTCGCGCGTTGATGAGCAAACCGCAGCTATTACTATTAGATGAGCCGAGTTTGGGGCTTGCGCCTACTATAGTTCGAGATATTTTTGCAATTATTCAAAAACTGCGGGAAACCGGAATAACGATACTTTTAGTCGAGCAAAATGCTAACTTAGCATTGCAAATAGCCGATCGCGGTTATGTGTTAGAAGCAGGTTG
>JACCVJ010000496.1 GCA_013698215.1 Tatlockia sp.
AACATATAGCGATTATGATTTATAACAGCTTAAGCCGCTTGTTAGAGCGCAGGTCAATTACTAGATATAGGTTTTGGCAAGATACAAAGTTGAATAGAGAAACAGCGTACAGACTTGTTGATGATGAGTCTTACATTCCTGGCAAAGAGGTAATGGAAAGAATTGCCAAAGTATATGGCTGGGTTCCTGCTATGTATATTGATTATTTGCCAGAATCCGATGATAGTAGCGCTGAACAACTGTGTATGGTAAAGCAGACATAGTTTTAAATTGATAACTATGTCCGCGATCGCACAAGAATCGATTAACTTTGCTATTTTGCCATGCACATCCATACAGATATAGAAAATTGGCAGGTAATGATCTTAGTGCATGGGTGCGAGAGGCGATCGCCGGAAAGTTAGAGCGAGAACAGCAGCAGAATTTGTCTGCTTAACAGATAAGCGCAAATGTTTACTGCCATTAGACACTCTCACGCAGCCAGGCGTACAGGACAATTCCTGAGTTTAAGCAATATTCTGAGGGTAGTTTACGACTCAAACGAGAGTCGCTGGTTAATTATTACGGTACTTTTGACAGAAAATACAAGGGAAAGTTATGAAGATAAGCTCTGATGAGCGGGCAGACGCTCTTTACATAAAGTTGAATGAATTGAAAATTGTTGATTCTGAAGAAATTTGGGACAACATTAATTGTGACTATGATACAAATAACGTTTTAGTTGGTATTGAAATTATTAGCCTCAAACAACAGATGTGGGATTTATATGAGAAGATGCACCATCTTTTAAGTGCCGAAGACCTAGACGAATTAAGTCAATTTTTTAAACTTAGAGGCAGCACCCTTTGGTTAGAAAAAACCTTTTAGCGACAAACAAAGGGTGGGCGTTTGAGAAGTAGTAAGTAAAAGTTCAAATTAATTAGATGGTTCTCGCGGTTAGTTCTTGTAGTTAAGTTGCAAGAGTTAGCCGCGTTTTTTGACTTGAGAATCGTATTAAACCATCATTGCGGTGGAGACAAAACCTTTGGTGGATAATTACCCTCAAGCTGTAAAAGTTTGGGGTTTCTTTTTTGCACTGTAGGGCAAATTGCGATCTCAGGATGCACCCAAACCGACAAAAGCCGAAAAAGCAGCACTTGGGAAAACGGGATTTGTAGTAGTCGCAACTCGATGGGTAATTGAGCGATCCAATGCTTGGGTAGAATGCTGTAAAAGTTTAGTCAAGAACTTTGAGCGAACCCTATCGAATGCAACTGCTAAGCTAAACCTTTGTTTCATCAGGCTAATGCTCAGGCGTTTAGCGCCTAGCTAGATATCAAATGGGTTCTATATTCTGAATGAAGAGCAGCGCGTCGCGATAATCATCTTTCCCCCGAATCTTGATACCCTTGTGCTGCTAGTCTTAAAGAATATACTGCTGTTTTCTTTATATTACGAGTAGCTAGCAAGGATCAAATTTTAAATATGGCTTTTGAGCAAATCGAAGCATTTTTAAAGAAAATGCAGTCTGAACCTGAACTTAAAAACGAGGTGCTTGCAGCACCAACCGCAGATGATATTGCGCGAATAGCACTAAAGCTTGGTTTTGAATTTTCAGGTGATGAATTATTGAGAATGTCAGGTAAGAAAGTTGGCAGCATTACTGTTAGAAAAACTGACCTTCCTGGAGAGTACAATTAGGGGTCACGCGAGAATTTGTAAAAAATCGTACGCTAAGGAATCTAATCCCCAATCAAAGCACCATGATTATTGGTATTACCCTTCTTTACACACTGCACGAAAGCCAATGTTTCCGATGATGCTGGCTTGCTGGAGATGTTGAGGGAAAACATCAGCTATTTCCGGTCAAAACCAATGAACATTCCTAAAATTACCATCCTACTCGACCAGGGTTATCATCCGGAACATCTGACACAGGAACTAGAAAAGGTATACCCGCAGATCATGCGGAAGATTAAGTTTGAGCGCTCGACCAAGCCTTCCACCCAAGAAAAGGCAGCGCAAGGCAAGTCGGGATTTGTCTCAGCAGTAGCCAATTGGGTAAGAGAAGCGATCGCAGCTAAATTGGCGACGGAACAGCAGCGGGATATGTCTGCTTGAAGCAGTGGGGGAGTATCAAAGCAGAAGGATTAATGAAAGTTGCCTATCAAGGTGAGGGAACTACTAAGGCATCGACAAAACCTACCAAGGGGGCTGTAAAAACGGCTTGGGGATACCTCCGTATTCTGTACCGATTGGTGTTGTGAATCTCTTGAGTTTTGTGCTTGTTTATACCTTGTTTGCGGATATCCAGAAGACTATTGCCGATGCCGAGATTGCGTTAGTCTCTAAAGTCCGAGTAGCAGCTGAGGCAGACTGGAAGGCAGCAACTTGGATGCTCACGCACCGGCATCCCGATAGATGGGCTGACACCCAACGGGTTAAGGTTGAGGTTGAAAAGGAAATCAATCAAACTCTAGACAAGCTTGAACGCAGTCTGCCGCCAGAAATCTTTGTCCAAGTCCTCACCGCGATCGCCGATGACGACAGCGAGGCCGACCCCACCATGTGGCTATAACTCCACTCCTATAACGGGGGTAAATGAGCATTGGAGCAGAAACATACGCTAAGGCTGTAACGCATATTAGCCAAGCATTTCACCTATCTAATCTCAACGATCCCTATAGGTTAATCAATAGTCTTTGTTTATGTAATATTCCAGCTTTCTAGCCTTTAAGCAGAAAGTTAATAACTAAAACTTATGATTTTACTTGAAAATTTAGCTGCTTGTGTCGTTAGCGTATGTTTCTGTTTCAATGCTCATTTACCCCCTTGTGTGGCGGCAAACGGTAGCTTGGCTGATCTCACCCCTTTTACCAACTTTAGCTCGAATCACTTAAAACCCAATCACTGCAAGCGTTCCAGCGATTTTTAACGTTATTTCCCAACAAGTTTAGTAAACATATAAATTTACGTACACGCATTAAACATTTAGCCCAAAGAACGATTTGTTTTTCCAAAACGATTCAGATACATGATATCGTGATTGGGTTATTCCTTAATCGCTATGAGTTTGGGCTAGCTATTTAGTTCTTTATCCACAGCTTAAGAACACCTCCCTTTATCGATATCTAGATCACATGCCGGCCTTGACCGTCAAGACCTGGTCGTGGCTGATCCCGCAATCGCGATCCATCGTGCAGGGACTGGTCCACGTCGCGCGATGCGTGAAGATGTAGTGACCCGTCGACGGCATATCTAGGACGGCGACACCGGACGGTGACAGGCTCCATGGGATAGCCTGCTCGCGGCTCAGGATGCCGCAGGCGTAGGTGCCGTTCTGCTCGGGCAAGAGTCTGTTGGTGACGTTGAGCGCGGCGGCCACCGTATACCGCCCCGGGATGGGCAAGCCAGTTACGAACTTCAATGCGCCGAGGAAACTGAGCGGCGCTGGCTTGTTCACGCACACTAACGGCTGGATATTGACTTTGTTAGAGGTCACCTGACTGACCATGATACCGAACCCCCGCTTACCATTTGCGGGAATCGGCGTGACCTTTTCCCCCGTGATAACGAGCTTGAGATCACGCAGGTTGGTGCTGATGTCGTAGGTGAGCGGTGCCCACTTCTTTGTCGTCGGGTTCTTGCAGGCCAGGACC
This sequence comes from Tatlockia sp., assembly GCA_013698215.1. Lineage (GTDB taxonomy): Bacteria > Cyanobacteriota > Cyanobacteriia > Cyanobacteriales > Chroococcidiopsidaceae > Aliterella. The sequence goes on from JACCVJ010000496.1 coordinate 3,639, forward strand.
GTCACCGTGACCGATCCTGTGTTGGCTTTCTCGCGCAGTGGCTGCTTGGGCTCGATGACGACCTGGTTACTCATGGTGTAGCGGGTGAGGAACTCGTACTCGTTGATAATGCTGTGCAAGGAGATCGATGATGAACGGGTATCAGAGCAGGACGCTGCCTGGACTGAGGGCTGGGCCAGAGCGACGAGACCGGCTGTTGCGCACACGGTGAGTCCTGCAGCTAAGAAGCGCTGCTGTCGAATTCTGATCATGAGTGTTTCTACTCGATTAAGGTGTGTTCGCCAACTACAAAATCAATAGTTTTCAGCTTTTGAATATTACCACAAGATTGAACCAGTTCGAGCGGTTGCCAGTAAGTGCTACAACCCTATAAACAGCTTTCGATAAGTTGTTAGATGGAAAAAAATCCGCATAATACTCTTAATCATGGTCTTACAGCGGTTTGCAGTCTAACAGGCAGCAATTCTCAGTATGAAAATGATTCTCACCCAAACTCCTGAATTCGATTGTCTTGAGTATCAGTCAAATGGGTCGTCCAAATTCGTATCGGTTGATACACAGCCTAATCACAATGTCTTGTAACTGAACCAATTTGGAAAGACAAATCGTCTTACGCGCTAACCGCTTAATCCGAATCCTCAAAGTTAAATGCTTCCGTTCAATCTTTTGGGTGTTCGCTTTGCCGATGATGTGATGATGGGAATCGCAGACCATAGCCAACGTTGTTGTTTCTTAGACCCCGACAAAGCCCCACATTTCAGCCTCATCTACTTAGAGCCCCTGGTGACAGCTTCGCGCTTATTTGACACGCGAAAAGCGATTAATTCAATTGGTGGGTTACTCCATAGCTGGGAGAGCAAGCGCACTAGAGGAAATGCGCTTGCCGCCTCAGTTACTTTATAAGCACTCCTTGATATACCTAATAAGAAGGGTCATAGCGTCAGTTAAGTCTGCTAATGAAACTTTGCCCATCAAAAAGAGCGAAATAAGCAATAAAACCAAAGCAAATGATGCCAGTTTTAACAAAGCTACTATAGCTACTGGCTTCGCTAGTAGCGCGAGGATGCTTGTGCTATTAACACAAGTAGGGCAGGAAGTTGGGGTAGTTGTTAGCTTCCCTTGAATTTCATTCTGTTTTCTATTCTCAAACTTTTCTGTCATCATAATTCCTAGGTATTGGTTTAAGTGGATGCCTACCTGAAAGCGTGGAAACTGTTAGGCAGGCTTATTAGTAGGTTTGAGCGTAAAGCTTGAACCTACGCTTTCAAGATAAGAAAATACCTATTGAATAAAATGGGCGTTTGTTTGACCTGCTTTGGTCAAACTTCTTATCAAGGTCGCTATATCTAGTTTTGATGCAATGCCGATCGCTCCTTACTCCAATAGCCGATAGAAGAATCTAGTTATTTCGTTAACCGCAATCGCCCGTTAATATAAATCATGTAAACCATCATTGCGGTGGAGACAAAACCTTTTGGTGGATAATTGCCCTCAAGTTGTTAGCTGCTTGAGGGTTTTCTTTTATGCGCTGTGGGGCGACTTGAAAAGCAACTACTATCCGTTCTTTAGCAGAGGCGATCGCGCATCAATTGTCCTTAAAGGTATATCGAGCGTATAACAAATGTATATAGCTAATGTATATGAAACTGTATAGTGCTTTGAATAATAGTTAGTTTTAGCAAGGCTGTATATGGATTGTTATACGTGCTGCTATATTGTATAGAGTATGTATACAGGTCGTATAGCA
>JACCVJ010000502.1 GCA_013698215.1 Tatlockia sp.
CCAAGCTCCATATAATTAAAAAAGCGCTTACAAAAAAGTTAAACATCAAGCACTTAATATCTATAGTGCCTACTTACTTCAACTTACCGCTAATTTATAAGTATTTTTGGCGGAATCATCTAAATAAGCACTCTAACAGTAAATTAACCACCTATGGCAAGAATAGAAACTCGAACAGAACCCATGGTGCTAAACATGGGGCCTCACCACCCCTCAATGCACGGAGTGATGAGACTAATCGTCACTTTGGATGGGGAAGACGTAGTAGATTGTGAGCCTGTAATGGGCTATCTGCATCGCGGGATGGAGAAAATAGCCGAAAACCGCACAAATATCATGTACATCCCCTACGTGAGTCGCTGGGACTACGCGGCTGGGATGTTTAATGAAGCCGTTAGCGTCAACGCGCCAGAAAAATTAGCAAATATTCCCGTTCCCAAACGCGCCAGCTACATTCGCGTAATTATGCTGGAATTAAACCGGATTGCTAATCATTTGCTGTGGTTAGGGCCATTTATGGCAGATGTAGGCGCTCAAACTCCATTTTTCTACATTTTCCGCGAACGGGAGATGATTTACGATTTGTGGGAAGCTGCTACAGGCTATCGAATGGTAAATAACAATTACTTCCGTATTGGTGGAGTTGCGGTAGATTTACCTTACGGTTGGGTAGATAAATGCGTAGAATTTATTGAGTATTTTTACCCCAAAGTTGATGAGTACGAACGCTTAATTACTAACAATCCCATTTTTAGAAGACGGGTTGAAGGTATTGGGACAATTGGCCGCGAAGATGCGATTAATTGGGGGCTATCCGGCCCAATGTTACGTGCTTCGGGGGTAAAGTGGGACTTAAGAAAAGTTGACCATTACGAATGTTATGACGATTTTGATTGGGACGTACAGTGGGAAACGGCGGGAGATTGTTTTGCGCGGTATTTGGTGCGAATTCGAGAAATGCGCGAATCGGTCAAAATTCTCCGCCAAGCAATTAAAGCGCTTCCCGGTGGCCCTTTTGAAAACTTAGAGGCTAAACGCCTTGCTGAAGGAGCAAAATCTGAATGGAATGGTTTTGACTACCAGTACATTAGTAAAAAAGTTGCGCCTACCTTCAAAATTCCCAAAGGCGAACATTATGCGCGTATTGAAAGCGGTAAAGGTGAATTAGGAATTTACCTTGTTGGTGATGATAATGTGTTTCCTTGGCGATGGAAGATTCGCGCTGCGGATTTTAATAACTTGCAAATTTTTCCTCACATTGTCCGAGGCGTAAAAGTTGCGGATATTGTGACAATATTGGGTAGCATTGACATCATTATGGGATCGGTAGATCGTTAGAACCTCCGGGGCGTAAGCTATTGCGCCCCATTACAATTGTTTTTTTATCTCTGGTAGACCGTTGAGACTTGACTTAGAAAATAATTCTAATTTGTTATTAATTGACGTTATTGCTAATTGTATTAGGGCAAAAGGCGGCGCTATCACCTTTGCTGAATTTATGGAGTTGGCGCTATACCATCCCCAGTATGGCTATTACACTACAAAAGCTGTAGATATTGGGGCGCAAGGTGATTTTTTCACGTCTCCACATTTAGGTAAAGATTTTGGTGAACTATTAGCGGTGCAATTTGCCCAGATGTGGGAAATTATGGGACAACCCGCAACCTTTACCCTGGTAGAAATGGGTGCAGGACAAGGTATTTTGGCGGTGGACATTCTTAAATATTTGTACAAGCATTACCGCAAGTTTTTTGACTGCTTACAGTACATTATTGTTGAAGTATCCCCAGGCTTAAAACACCAACAACAGCAACTATTGCAAGGTGTGGCTGATAAAGTTAAATGGTGCATCTTAGAAGAAATACCTACTGATTCAATTATTGGCTGTGCTTTTTCTAATGAACTTGTCGATGCGATGCCTGTTAATTTATTTTCGCTGCAAGATGGGCAATTAGGGGAAATATATGTAACGTCCGAAGACAATACTTTTATAGAAGTAGTAAGCGCTCCCTCTACGCCAAAAATAGCTCAGTATTTCGACTTGGTGGGAGTAAATTTAGCGCAATTAGCAAGTAACTACCACAGTGAAATTAATTTAGCGGCTTTGGAATGGCTGACTACAATAAGCCAGAAATTGCAGCAAGGGTATTTGTTAACTATCGATTATGGCTACACGGCGGCGCGTTATTATAACCCCATGCGATCGCAAGGAACTTTGCAATGCTACTATCGCCACAGATACCATAACAACCCCTATATAAACATCGGTGAGCAAGATATCACGGCTCATGTAGATTTTACAGCTTTAGAGCGTTGGGGCGAACAGTGCGGCTTACAAAA
>JACCVJ010000524.1 GCA_013698215.1 Tatlockia sp.
TTAGCAAGCTCCCCCGTTGAATCTTGGCTAAGAGGGAGGTAGGCTAAAGCCCGACGATAATCGGAAATCGCCAAATTCCAATCACCCCATAGGTGGTAAGTCCGTCCTTGTTCTGCGTAGATATTACCTTGTAGTTGACCGAATAAGGCGGCAATTTCTAAGTCTTCCACTGCTTCAGCGTAATGTCCTAAGTCTCGCCAGGTAATAGCCCGATTAATCCAGGTGCGGACATGACTGGGGTTGAGATCCAAAGCCCGATCGTAGTCGCTCATTGCCCTATTTAGACTACCAGAAACCGCGTAGTAGTTAGCTCGGTTGTTGTAAGCGCTAGCTAGTTGAGGGTTGAGTTGGATTGCTTTATCGTAATCAGCGATCGCTTTGAGCAATTGACCGCTTTGAAAGTAGATTAGCCCCCGATTGTTGTAATCGATCGCATTATCGGGATGGCGATCAATTAAATGGCTCAACGAAGCGATCGCGCTCGGATAATCGCCAAGCTTGGCTTTTTCCTTTCCATAAGAGCGCAAACAGCGATCGGGTAATAAGTCTGGGGACAAGTTTTCGGCGATAATTTGCTCGTCACTGATGTCAAAGGGATAAGGGCGGGGAAAACAATCGGGGAGAGAGGCTAGGATTGGAGGATTCATTTTTTTATAACTATGAGCAGTAGCTCAATAAACTCAACTTATAATTTTTGCTGCGGCTACTCTTAGGCGGTTGTGTTAGTTTGTCAAGTGGCTTGCAATTATCATCGGTGTTTATTTAGAAAAGTTACCAAAAGTTAACATTAAATACATAATTTCTAATTTAGCAGGCTATAACTTTTACTTCATCAATCCTTGGTTCAATTTCACAAATAGAGTTAGCAGTAAAAGCTAAGTCTTTAGACAAGTTGGTACAATGCAACAACTAAGAGATGCGTTGCATTGACAAAAATATTTTTATGCCCAATACCTTGTTAGATGAGGCTACAGATTTAGCCGCCGATGATTATCTTGTAGTTGGTTTAGCGACTTGCTTTGTTAAAGAAGATGGCGAAGTCCATGAAGTTGAAGTAATTGAGCCGATCCCCTCTGCGGCTTTAGAAGCTATTGTTAAAGGCATTCCCACATCTTATAAACTTGCCCTTGATACCACTATCGGCGACGTTGTGACCCAATTACCCCAAAAACCTGCCGGATTCCCTGATTCGGCGCAATTTGGCGATGAATTTGTTTTTAGAGCGATCGCCGCCGCGCGGACTTACAAGCGTCGGGATGTAGCGACAACTCATATTCCCCTAGGTACAAGCCGCGATGACTTTAAATACTCTATTGAGCGCAAGCGCGTGTTAAATATGAGCCGCACAGTTACAACCGATGACAATGTAAAACAACACTCTCATACTCATAAAGTGCTGTAACTATGATAAAGCTTTACGCGATCGCACGTAGCCGAGCTTCAATTGTCCAGTGGTATTTAGAAGAATTAGCAATTCCTTATGAGTTTGTGCTGTTAGATATGCAAGCTGCGGAACATCTTAAGCCAGAGTTTTTAGCCATTAACCCGATGGGAAAAGTCCCGGCGATAGTTGATGGGGATTTTTATTTATGGGAATCGGGGGCAATTTTGCTTTATTTAGCCCAAAAGTACGATAAAACTACTTTTTCTGTAGAGCAACTAGCAACAATAAATCAATGGATTTCGTTCGCTAACTCTACTTTATTCACCGGGGTTTTTGTCGAAGCCAATCGAGAGCGAGAAATGCCCAGGCTATTAACGGCGCTTGAAGGAATTTTAGCATCGCAACCATACTTGCTAGGGAAATTTAGTGTTGCTGATGTCGCCGTAGGTTCAATACTGGCATACATTCCGATTCTGCTAAAGCTCGATTTGAGCGCTTACCCAGAAGTGATGAACTATATGCAGCGCCTTGGAGAGCGCTCAGGATTAAAAAAAGCAATGTCAATGTAAAAAAATAGGACAGGCTAAAAGTCTGTCCTAAAAATATTAGCTTAGAAAAAAATTATCTAAAACCAATTGCTGCTTGCCAAACAAACGCCAGCAACAAGAAAAATACTGGAATAATTGGTAAAACGTCTATTAAAGGATTAAAAATCGCGTAGGCTTCTGGGAGTTTTGCGAGGATCAATGCGGCTTCCATCTCTATGTATCTCTACTTTCGCAGCTTTAAGAATTGAAATGAATTTTAACACGAAAGCGATTACCAAGTCAGCTACTCGTTTAATAAACTCTCGTCGATTTGAGGATTAAGCCAGTATTGAAAGTCGGTAGTAAAGCGATTTGCTAATATACTGTCGCGAATTTTTTGCGTAAAACCAATTAATTCGGTCACGTTATGAATGCTGAGGAGAGTATAAGCGAGGAGTTCTTGACTTCGTACTAAATGACACAAATAAGCGCGGGTAAAGTTCTGACAAGTATAACAAGGGCAAGTAGAGTCTAAAGGGGTAAAATCTTCTCTAAACGGGGCATTTTTTAAATGCAAGCGATCGCCCTGTACTAGCGCCGCCCCGTGTCTTGCAAGTCGTGTAGGGATGACGCAATCAAATAAATCTATCCCCGATGCGATCGCCTGCGCCATTTCTCGATAAGTTCCCACACCCATTAAATAACGGGGTTTATTTACAGGTAGCATGGGAGTAGTAGCGGCGACAATTTTGGCAATTAATTCTGGGGGTTCTCCCACACTTACGCCGCCAATAGCGTAGCCCGGTAAATCATAAGCCGCACAAGATTGAGCCGCCGCCGCCCGTAAGTCTAGATGTACGCCTCCTTGGACAATACCAAACAAAGCTTGGTCGGGGCGCTCGTGAGCGACAATACACCGCTCTAACCAGCGATTTGTGCGATTTGTAGCGGCGGCAATTTCTTCTTTTGTAGCTGGGTAGGGGGGGCATTCATCAAAAGCCATAATGACATCCGCACCCAAAATATTTTGAACTTGAATAGAAAACTCTGGAGTAAAGTTAATAATTTCTCCACCATGAGGAGAGCGAAATATCACTCCTGCTTCAGAAATTTTCCGCATTTGGCTTAAGCTAAAAACTTGAAAACCGCCGGAATCGGTCAAAATTGGTTTTTGCCAATTCATAAACGAGTGCAACCCACCCGCCTTACCAACAATTGATTCGCCCGGTTGCAAATGTAAGTGGTAGGTATTTGATAACACCATCTGCGCTCCGGTTGCCTCTAACTGCATGGGAGTTAGGGTTTTGACATTTGCTAAGGTTCCTACAGGCATAAATCGCGGCGTTTCTACGATGCCGTGAGGCGTAGAAAAAATACCTACTCGTGCTTGAGTCTGGCTGCATTTTGCCAAGACTTGATAAGAAAATTCTGACATTAAGGTAAAGAAAATTGCTGCATTCTTACCTCAGTGTAGGATTATAGCGCCAGACTTCTGGTGAGGAAAGTTAAAAAGGACAACTACCATCGTCATCAATTTCTGCGTCCCACTTAGCTGAGATTACTTGATCCATCATTGCTTCTAAACTTCCAGCGTTTAAGTTGCGCGTTACTCGCTCTTGCAATGGCGTAGAAAGTGGAATTAGTCGTAAGCAGGTGGTATCAAGCATCAAATCAAAATAGGTTTCTTTCTCAAGAGACTGTTTCAGTTCGAGATAATCAAAACTATGAAGATTTAAATAAAGGGCATGATTGGCAATCAGTGTCGCCTGTTGGGGACTCGTAAATATTTCCATAACATCGCCTTCACCTTGGCTTGTTAGCTTGCCATCTTGAATAAATACATAGCGGACTCGCCCCAAATCGGCAAGTAGTCGCCCCATATCTATTTTGTTTGTAATGATGCCAGTATTGATAATGCACGGCGCAGGTAGCTGGGAGTCGGGGCGATAGTTACTCATAATTCAAACAATTTGTCGGCAGAACGTGTCTATAGTGAGGATTAAAAGCGATGTAGAGATTGATAGAGTAGGTTTACTTATACTTACTTTACAAAAACTTCTACTTGCTTGATTTAAGGCTAAGAGTTTGCTGGCAAATTAAATTAAGGTAATTACAAAAAGTTACAGTCAAAAAGCAGCCTACGACACAATTTTATCTCAAGTTTTTTAGTTTGCTTTTATTTACAGCCAGCAAAAAATTAA
>JACCVJ010000536.1 GCA_013698215.1 Tatlockia sp.
TAGAAACTGCTAATCATGAGCGCCAATATCGTCCCAATTTTGCTGTATAACTATTGACAAAATCTCTGGAGAAATTTGCATTTCTTTATTTGAAGCTTGTAGTAGCAATAGATCCCTAGAATGGTGAAATATCTATAAAATTTTACTCCTAACATCAAAATAATTTATTTAAGAGGTAGTGAGATTTTTAACTTAGAGCCAAACCCTGCTTTTGAAGCTTTGCTACTCCAACTCCAGCACAGCCATAATTTCAATTTTACTGGCTACAAACGTTCTAGTTTAATACGTCGCATTCAAAAACGGATGCAAATGCTGCCAATTGTCGGTTACAACAACTATAGCGACTACTTAAAAGCAAATCCTCAAGAGTTTAGTTACTTATTTAACCTAATTGAAATTAACGTTACTAGCTTCTTTAGAGATGCCCAAGTTTGGGCTTATATAGCAACTAAAGTTATTCCCGATATAATTGCCAACAAGTCGGAATCTGAACCTATCCGCGTTTGGAGTGCTGGCTGCGCCTCTGGTGAGGAAATTTACTCTTTAGCTATACTCTTAGCTGAAGCTTTGGGAGTAGAACAGTTCCAAGCACGAGTGACAATTTTTGCGACCGATGTAGATACTGGCGCACTCCAGCAAGCTCGTAGAGGGATGTACAGCGTTTATAATGTTGCTGATATTTCTCCAAATAGGCTAAACAATTATTTTCAGCTTGCTAATAATGCCTACGTCTTTCACAAACATCTCAAGCCCAAAATCATTTTTAGGCAGCACAATCTAATTAAAGATGCTCCCATGTCTAAAATTGATTTATTAATGTGCCGCAATGTGCTGATTTATCTCAACATCGAAGCTCAAATCAGAGTTTTAGCGCGATTTTACTTTAGTGTCGTAAATAGCGGCTTTTTGTGCTTGGGTAAAGCCGAGCTATTGCCCATCAATGGTAGTATGCCCATATTTAATTTAATCAACCATCAAAACCACATTTTTAATAAAGTTCCCAAGCAGAATTTAGACCAATATTTATTACACAAAGCTTTAGGACAGTCACCGCAAAATTGAGCAAATTGCCCCTCCTCGTCAAAGAAGGGGAATAACTTTCTCTTAGTCTTTTTTCATCCAACTAAACATTGCCCGCAAATCTTGACCAACATTTTCAATCGGGTGTTCGGCTTCTTGGCGGCGCATAGCTGTAAATCCGGGCTTCCCAGCTTGGTTTTCTAACACAAAATCTCGCGCAAATTGCCCCGATTGAATTTCTTGCAAAATCTTTCGCATCTCTGCTTTAGTTTGGTCGGTAACAATTCTCGGCCCGCGCGTGTAGTCGCCGTATTCGGCGGTATTAGAAATGCTATCGCGCATTTTTGCTAAACCACCTTCGACAACCAAGTCTACAATTAGCTTCACTTCATGCAGACATTCAAAATAAGCCAATTCTGGTTGATAACCCGCCGCTACTAGCGTTTCAAAGCCTGCCTTAATTAACGCGCTCAAACCGCCACATAGTACCGCTTGTTCGCCAAATAAATCGGTTTCAGTTTCTTCTCTAAAAGTAGTTTCAAGTACCCCAGCGCGAGTACCACCAATACCTTTAGCATAAGCCATCGCGCGATCGCGTGCTTGCCCACTTGCGTCTTGATACACGGCAAATAAAGCGGGTACACCTTGTCCTTGTTCGTAAGTCCGCCGTACTAGATGCCCTGGCCCCTTGGGCGCTACCATAACTACATCAACATCTTCTGGGGGGACAACTTGCCCATAATGAATATTAAACCCGTGAGCAAAAGCGATAACTTTTCCCGCCGTTAGATGGGGTTCAATTTCTTCTTTAAAGATAGTTTTTTGCGCTTCATCAGGAAGCAAAATCATAATAAAGTCGGCACTTTTTGCCGCATCAGCGACCGAATGCACGGGAATACCTGCATTTTTTGCTTTTTCGGCAGACTTGCTACCAGCGTACAGCCCGACAATTACATTCATGCCACTATCTTTAAGATTTAGGGCGTGAGCGTGACCTTGAGAACCATAACCAATAATTGCGATTGTTTTTTGAGCCAATAAGTCTAAATTGGCATCTGTGTCGTAATACATCCGCGCCATAATAGCAACTCCCTTAGTGCAAGTATAATAATTTAGTGCAAACTGTTCATTTTACAGCAATTATTACCTTTAACTGTCAACGAGAAAATTTAGCCTAATTATGACTACTGCACAATCTTGGTATATTGTCAAGCTTCCTCCCGGCAATTGCGAAATAGTCTCTACCCCATCGGCTACGGAAGGAGAACAATGGGGGCCTTTTCCATCCAAAGAAGAAGCGATCGCTCGGCGAATTGGGTTAATTCGTTCTGGGAAGTGCCAGCCCGTGTAAGATTAACGCACAGCTTCTGCTCTAGGGCTGCGCTGGGCGGCTATTTGTTTATTTAGGACTGATAGAGCCTTATCGTACTGAGGATCGCCAGGAGTGCCTACTTTTGTGCGATCGCCTACTAACTTTTCTTTTTGTTTATCAGTTAGTTCTAGTACCACGTCGGGCTTAATCCCCGCGTGGTTGATATCCCGACCGCTAGGAGTAAAGTATTTAGCGATCGTTACAGCCATCCCTGACTCGCCATCACCTAGACTCCGTACCGATTGTACTAAGCCTTTACCAAAGGTTTTTGTCCCTACTAAAACTGCGCGTTTATTGTCTTGTAGTGCGCCCGAAAGAATTTCACTGGCACTAGCCGAGCCACCATCAACTAATATCACTACAGGTTTATCAGTAAGGGCGCGATTATTAGCTTTTTCTAAGTCTTTCGTACCACGTCTATCTACCGTCGAGACAATTGTGCCTTCGTCTAGCCACATTTGGGCAATTTCAATACTAGAGTAGAGCAAACCGCCGGGATTAGAACGTAAGTCTAAAATATATCCAGCTACCTTTTTTTTCTCCAAATCTTGAATTGCATTCCGCATTTCTGAGGAAGCATTAGCACTAAATTGATTGAGGCGAATGTATCCAGTACCGCCACCCGCACCGCTTTGATAGCTATAACGGACTGGGTGTAGTTCAATTTTTGCTCTCTTAACGCGAAACTGTTTTTGCAGTTTGTTTCGCATAATTGTAATGCTAACTTCTGTACCTGGCTTACCCCGAATTAATGATACAGCCTCATTAATACTCATTCCTTGGGTACTTTTATCATTAATTTTAATAATAATGTCTTTAGCCAAAATCCCCGCCGCCGCCGCCGGAGTGCCTTCCATTGGCGCAATTACAGTTATTTTTTTAGTTTTTTCATCGGGGGCGATTTGAATCCCAATTCCCGAAAGTTCCCCAGAAGTTTCTACTTGCAAACTCTTAAATTCTTCTGGATCCATAAAGCGAGTATAAGGATCTTCTAGCTTCTCTAGCATTTGACGGATGGCTTTGTAGGCATCCTGTTTATTTGTATAGGTGCGACTTAAATATTCTTTACGGACATTTTGCCAATCTACTTGATTAAATGTGCCGTCTACATAACTGCGATCAATAACTTGCCAAACTTCATCTACTAATTCTTTAGGACTTTCCTTAAAAAAAGCCTTACCCGGTGAATAAATGCCAGAAATATTAACAGCTAAGGCTGCCAATATTCCTGCGGTAGCACCTATAACAAGCCCTTGTTTTGAAATTGCCATAATGACTGCTGTAACCGGAGAAAAATACTTGTATTTCTTGTAAGTATGCCCAATTTAACACAGGTGGCTAACAAGGGCTTGCGTGGTAACTCTTAGCTGTTGCTTAAGGATCGATCCAGCGATCGTCAGCTTTAATTAAATTAATCAATTCTTTAACTCCTTCAGCTTCGGGGACTTTTTTAATTTCTTCTCTACCCCGATACAAAGAAATATAACCTGGTTGCTTGCCTACATAGCCGTAATCAGCATCCGCCATTTCGCCAGGTCCGTTAACAATGCAACCCATAACGGCAATATCTAAACCTGTTAAGTGCTTCGTTGCTTCTCGAACTTCGTGCAGTACTTCTTCTAAGTTAAACAAAGTCCGACCGCAAGAAGGACAAGCAACGTACTCTACCATTGTTTTTCGCAATCCCAATGCTTGCAGGATGCTGTAACAAACGGGGATTTCTTTTTCTGGTGCTTCGGTAATTGATACGCGGATAGTGTCGCCAATGCCATCGGCGAGTAGTGGCGCAATCCCCGCCGTTGACTTGATGCGTCCGTACTCGCCATCTCCGGCTTCCGTAACGCCCAAATGTAAGGGATAGTCCATCCCTAATGCGTCCATACGCTGCGCCATTAAGCGGTAAGCAGCCACCATTACCGGGACGCGGGAGGCTTTGAGGGAAATTACGATATTGCCAAAGTCTAGCGACTCGCAGATGCGGATAAATTCTAGTGCCGACTCTACCATACCTTCGGGAGTATCACCGTAGGTAAATAGCATTCTTTCAGCTAAAGAGCCGTGATTTACACCTATTCTCATTGCTTTACCGCGATCGCGCAACGAAATTACTAAAGGCGCTAAAGTTTCACG
>JACCVJ010000578.1 GCA_013698215.1 Tatlockia sp.
TGCTATATCTACCTCCAAAGTAGATGTAAGTAGCCGCGAAAATGTCTCAAAATTGTAGTTAGTAGTACAACCAACTTTTTTAAATGCAGAGCAACATCGTTACTCCCATTGCTGACACCATCAATTACGATGAAGCCGAGCAGCACTTTATTAATCTGCTCGACTTAGAAAACTTAGACAGCAAGCTAGAATCGCAGCCAGAACTTGCAAGTATTGTAGATAATGCGATCGCCCAAGCTATTGAAAATGCCTACAACGGCGCTTCTAATGACGACGGGGCGCACCTATTTCTTCAACGCATCCTCTACCGTATTAATCGCCTACAATTGTTTTGGTACGACGATTTGCGTCACTATACCAACGAGCGATCGCCCTACCTAAATAAAGTCCGCGACACCATAGAAACACCTTGGCAAGAATGGGAACTATCGCACCTAGATGTAGAAGCCATTAAGCAACTAGATGTAGAGCAAGCCTTAAGTGAAAGGAGTACTAGCGATCTTAATCCGCCAATATCTGAAGATAGCCGTTACTTGCGTGAAGAAATGTCTGAAGCTGGTTATCGTCACGTATTAGCGATCGGCTCTTTTGATGGCTTAGTAGAAGGAAGCCGCCTTTCTCGCATTATGGGCGGTGCTGCTAATGAAGTTCACGCTACTTTAATGCGGGTATTAATAGAAGAATATGGCAACGGTCGTTTGTCACGCAAGCATTCAACCTATTTTGCTCAGATGCTAGAGGAATTTGGCATGAATACCCAGCCAGAATCTTACTTTGAGCTAGTACCTTGGGAAGTCTTAGCCTGCGCTAATCATAACTTTTTGATGACAGAGCGCAAAATATACTTCCTCCGTTACAACGGTGGTTTGACTTACTTTGAAGTTGCAGGGCCCGCCGCTTATCGCAACTATTTAGCCGCCGCCCAACGTTTAGAATTATCACAAGCAGCGATGGGTTATTGGGAATTGCATATTAGAGAAGATGAGCGTCATGGACAATGGATGCTTACGGATGTATCTTTACCCTTAGCTAAACGTTACCCAGACAGAGCTTGGGAATTGGTATTAGGTTACGACCAAGAAAAATTAATGGGCGATCGCGCTGGCGTTGCGATCGTGCGTCTTGCTAAACAAGCATAAATTTGGTGTAGAGACGTTGCAATGCAACGTCTCTTAATAAATAAAGACGTTGCATTGCAACGTCTCTTAATAAATAAACGGTTACTTCCCGAAACCTTTACCGCGACTTGGGGAAGGTTCGGAGACACAATTTTGCAACTGAGCTAATAAAGTATCGTGGTCTAGATTTTGCCCAATTAAAACTAACTGATTTTTTAACTCGCCTTTCCATTCCTCGTCATCAATGCTAAACCGCTTACCGCAGAGGTGAAATATATGCCGTTTGGGGCTTTCCTCAAACCACATAATCCCTTTTGCTCTAAAGACATTTTCTGGTAATTGATTGTCGAGAAAATATTGAAACTTACGAATTGAAAGCGGTTTATCACTTAAGAAAGATACCGAGGTAAAGCCGTCATTTTCTAAGTGATGAGAATGCTCGTGGCTGGGATGGTCGCAATTATGATCGTGGTGATGATGATCGTGATGATCGGCTTTTGATTCTTCCTCAAAATACTTATCCGATTCAAATAAACCCACGCTTAAAATTAACGGAATTGATACTTGACTGCGTGTAGTGCGGAGAATCCTAGCACCTTGCTTAATGTCCCGAATCTTTACTTCTAATAAATCTAGATCGGCTTCATCTACCAAGTCTGTTTTATTGAGCAAAATAATATCGCCGTACTGAATTTGACTTAAAGCCGCCTCAGAATTGAATAAATCTAAACTATAGTTTGCTGCATCTACTACTGTAACGATGGAATCTAACCGAGTTAAATCGCGTAATTCTGTACCTAAAAAAGTCAAGGCTACAGGTAAAGGATCGGCAAGCCCTGTCGTTTCTACTACTAAGTAATCTATTTGTTCTTGGCGCTCTAGAACTTTGTAAACGGCTTCAACTAAATCGTTATTAATGGTACAGCAAATACAACCGTTATTTAGCTCTACCATATCCTCGCCTGTGGTGACAATTAGCTCGTTGTCGATGCCAATTTCACCAAATTCATTAACCAAAACTGCGGTTTTTACACCTTCTTGGTTAGTTAGAATGTGATTGAGTAAAGTTGTTTTGCCACTACCGAGAAAACCAGTAATAATCGTCACTGGCAAACCGCGTTTTTGGATATCCATTACTTGAGATTGGTCGGAACTAACTGCTGATTGCATAGCTGCGTGGCTGTCTAAAGGTCAACAAAATAGGGTGGTGTTTCGAGTAGCATTAAAAATATATTAGCTATCTTCTAGCAGCCCTCCTCCCCTATTATTATCTTATCGGCTGATTTGTTCATTGCTCGACCATGACCTTAAAAATATATAACACCCTGACTCGCCGCCAAGAAGAATTTAAGCCCTTGGCATCAGACAACTTAGTTAAAATGTACTATTGCGGCGTAACAGTATACGATTACTGCCATTTAGGTCATGCACGGGCTTGTATTGTTTGGGATGTGGTGCGCCGTTATCTGCAATTTTTGGGCTATAAAGTGCGGTACGTCCAAAATTTTACCGATATTGATGACAAAATTCTTAACCGCGCTAAACAAGAAAATTCCTCAATGGAGGAAGTCGCAGAGCGCTATATTAGGGCATATTTTGAAGATATGGAGCGGTTAAATATTAAAGAAGCTGATGAATATCCCCGTGCTACTCACACTATAGATGGCATCAAAAGACTAATTCACGAATTAGAGCAAAAAGATTATGCTTACGTTTCTGGGGGGGATGTTTATTATAAAGTCCGCTCGTTTGCAGAGTACGGGAAGCTTTCGAGGCGAAAGTTAGAAGATTCGCAAGCGGGGGCTAGTGGGAGAGTAGAGGACTTTGAAGCCAGCAAAAAACAAGATCCCTTTGATTTTGCCCTTTGGAAAGCTGCAAACCCCGGAGAACCTGCTTGGGAGTCGCCTTGGGGTGCAGGAAGACCAGGATGGCATATAGAATGTTCGGCAATGGTACGCGATCGCCTGGGTGAGACTATAGACATTCATGCTGGGGGCGCAGACTTGATTTTTCCCCACCATGAAAACGAAATTGCTCAATCGGAGGCGGTGACGGGTAAGCCTTTAGCGAATTACTGGCTGCATAACGGGATGGTGACAGTTGATGATGAAAAAATGTCTAAGTCTTTGGGCAATTTTATTACTATCCGTGAATTGCTAGATCGTCCCACTGAGCCGATGGCGGTGCGTTTGTTTGTTTTGATGGCACATTACCGCAAACCTATCGATTTTAGCGATCGCGCTCTAGAATCGGCTAACAATGGCTGGGAAACTCTCAAGGAGGGGCTGCTATTTGGCGATCGCTACGGCGGACAGTTGAATTGGTCTACTACAGATGGCGAACTAATTTCGGAGGCTGTAGAACGCTTCCAAGCGGCTGTAAATGAAGATTTTAACTTCTCTAGCGGGTTATCGGTGCTATTTGAAATTGCTAAAGATTTGCAGCGTGAAGG
>JACCVJ010000589.1 GCA_013698215.1 Tatlockia sp.
GCTCCGTCGTGAGCGTGAGCGCCGGAACTCGCCACCGTATAACGATTTTGCAACCGAGCTTGATTAAAAGGCGATGCTACACTCCAACGCCACCTAGAAGGAAATACAATTGCGCCAATATTTTCTACCCAATCAAATTCGCCGTGCAGATGGTAAACGCGATCGCTTACTTTAAACCCATTATTCCCCGCAAATACACCGCCTAAAGAAACTACAACAATGTCAGCCTCTAATCTGCGCTTAAGATAATCTGCCGCGCCTAAAGCCACCTGTACGCCGCCGCTAGTCCCTAAAAGAATAATTTGCGGTTTTTCTGGTATGGGCTGCTGGGCGGTCATGCGCTCAATAATAGCTGTAGCAATGCCTTGATTGTAAATTGGGCCATAACGGGGATCGGCAGAAATCGCAAATCGCCACAAATTACGAATTTTAATGACTACGTTTGATATTGCCAGCCATCCTTGAGCGCGATCGGCAAAATTCCATAATGGAGCAAGTACCCGCTTTCCGCCCAAGCTTTCATTGGCGGCGGAGTAAGGAAAAACATCGCTGACGGCGATACAACTAGGATGAGCGGCAACTAAACTATCTAAAAATAATTCTTCGCCGGAGGTGAGTTGATTTGCGGAAAAATCTCCTACTCCTGGTAGAAAGACAATGTAACAACTTAACTGAGAAGATTTAGAAATTGAAGTATTAGGACTTATAGAAACAACTTTAGGATTGCTTTTTAATCCCAGCAGTTGTACGCCTTCATCAGCCCACCAAATTAAGGTTCCGACTGGCGAAATTGTTCCCCAAACCAATAAAATTAATAGGGCTATAGTTAAGAGTTTTAAACTTCCACCCCGCAACCAAAAAATCAATTTAACTAATATTCGCAACATTTAATTATAGTTAATCAATTAAATAGTATTTTACACTTAGCTATTAATATTAGGAACCAATAGTGAGGAACAAAGAGACAAGGAAGGGTTTAGGAAAAACTTTAGCTAATGCTTTATCCCTAGACGCTAATTTTTACGAAAACGCCCCGAATGATGCTATCACCCATCGCGTCGCTCAAACCATTGTAATTTTAGCCGCAATTTCCCATGCTGTAGGTAGTTGGGTCGTTTTTATCATTAATTGGACAGCCATCTCTATTTTGCCTTTAGCACTTTTGGTTGATGCGCTAAGTATTGTAGCTGGCTATTACTTTTGGACTCTGAGTATTTGGCTAATTGGTAGGTGGTTAAGGAGAAATTCGCCAAGTTTTAGAGAATTGTTAATTCCTATTGGTTTTGCTTATGCTCCTCAAGTATTAAACTTTCTAACGCTGATTCCACTATTAGGACAACCCATTGAACTTGTTTTATCTGTTTGGAGTTTACTTGCTGTAATTGTTGCTGTCCGTCAAGGATTAGATATTAATACTACTTGGGCATCAGTAATTTGTTTGCTGGGATGGCCATTAATTCAAATAACTATCAGTTTTATACAAGAGTCGTGGAGTAGATTTTAAGTTAATAAGATTAGCAAAACTCTGTTTTGTTTTACAATAAATAAAAAAAGAGTTTTGTAATTTATAACCTTATTAAAATTAATTGGTCGATAATAATTGTCTGTTTTAGGAGTTAGTAAAGTAAAAGTATTCTTTACCTTTAGTACAATCAGTAACTCCACCGAACTTGTTGAGTTTTCAGAAAAAACAAAGGTATTATTGCCTGCTTTTCGATATCCTAAATATTGTCTGCTGACAATCTGCAACGCAGTTTACATCTTAGAAACACTATTAATGGTTGTTTCCATTGACTGCAAAGCGGTCAATACTTTATCCTTATTCGGAGTTGAACCTTTGAACTCGGCGTTAATCGTATCTAAACTATCTTCTATAGCTTTATAGCTGTCTCCAGATTTTACTTTAATGCCATTTTCCACAGGTTTCCAGTTATCTTCAAATTTGGCAAATTCTGTTTTTGCCTTAGCATAGTCTCCAGCTTCTACAGATGTTTTGGTACCAGTTACAACGGCGAGTAATTCTGCATAACCTGCGGTGGAAGTCGTAGCTACAGGTGCAGCACTATTTGCTTCGGGTGAGGACTGGGTAGTTTCGGCGTTATTGCACCCGGTTAGTGCCAAAATACTAATTGCCCCAACCATCAACACATGACTAAATCGGATATTCATAAATTCCTAAAAAACAGTTGTTGCGAGTTTGGGCAGTATATCAGACGCGATCGCCAAATTGATAACGTCTTTCAGTAAAGAATATTATTTGTATATTAGCTACATTGTCCAACGTTATTTTACAAATTAGCGTCCTGCGGCTACAATTAGAGCCAAAAATGGAAAATAAGTAATCGCAATTATTGCACGTTAAACTTAAGTTTTCCAAATCTTCTTATGAAACGTTTAGCCCGTAAATACCACCGGATTATTGCCCCAATTATTGCCTTACCCCTAGTTTTAACAGTATTAACTGGAATGTTGGCTACCGTCATCCGAGAATGGCCGATTAATACCGGACTCACTTCCGGCTTGATTTTGAGCATCCATACCGGGGAGATATTTCATCTTCAAGCAATTTATCCAATTTTGAACGGATTAGGATTAATTATATTAGTGGTAACGGGGATAAGTATGTCAGGGGTGTTTGGCAAAAAAAAGCGGGAAGGACAGCAGTAAGTTACTTAGAACAAAAGGTTTAATAAAAATATATTTTCTTAATTTTCAACTATGATTAATATTCGGATTGGTAATGGCTACGATATTCACCAACTAAGCACTAATCGCCGCTTAATTTTGGGCGGGGTAGAAATTCCTCATGAGTTGGGTTTGCTAGGACATAGCGATGCCGATGTACTCACTCATGCAATTATGGATGCAATGTTGGGTGCTTTGTCTTTAGGAGATATTGGGCTATATTTTCCCCCTAGCGACTCTCAGTGGGCCGGGGCGGATAGTTTAGTATTGCTGAGTAAGGTAAATCAATTAATTAGCGATCGCGGTTGGAAAATTGGCAATATTGATTCAGTAGTTGTCGCCGAACGTCCGAAATTAAAACCGCATATTTCTAGTATGCGCGATCGCCTAGCAAAAGTTTTGCAAATACCCGCCGATTGTATCGGTGTTAAAGCCACTACTAACGAACAATTAGATGCTGTAGGGAGAGAAGAAGGAATCGCCGCTTATGCAGTTGTTTTATTAGTGTCTAGTTAATGAATTATGGCTAACCCCTTACGCCAACTTAAGTATTTACCCTGGACTTCGCTAATAATCGTCAGTAGTCTGACGCTAATAATCGTCACTACTCTAGAGTTGATACTGGGATTAACTTATAACCAATTAAATGAAGGGACGCAGTTTACAATCGTCAGAATATTAGCTGCAACGTTATACTCGCCTTTATTATCTTTATTTACCATTAGTGCGATCGGTGGTGGTATTGGTGCATTAGCTGTATTTTTACTAGAAACCTTAAAAAAACAAGTTTTTATTAATGCTGGGGTGCTTTGGGCGTTGATTTTATGTTTAATTGTCAGCTTAATAATTAGAAATTACATCCCCATACCAGCCTTTTTAACTAACATTAATCAGCTACAGTTAGTGGGAATGATTTTAGGCGTTTTTTGGAAAGGTAAACGCTACTGGCGATAAAGATTTTTAATAAAAACCTGACAATCTCGCCATAGTTGAAAATAAATTTGCAAGTGCGATCGCCAAAATTCGCAAATCAATATAAATATATTAAATAAGTTATGACTTTTTACAATTGGGGGCGTAAATGGATAGCTTTTATACTAACGTTAGTAGTTGCGATCGCATTCAAAACGTCAAATTCTCCGCTTTAGGCGCATTTTGGAACATCTACGAACTTAAGGTAGACGAATAAATGCTGTTTGGGGAAACCTTGTAAACTATAGAGATTTAGTAACTTTGCCAGATGTTTGCGATTTTTTCCTTAATGCGGCGGTGGTTGGTAGGACTATTAACGGTTGTAATTGCGATCGCGCTTATTGGTTGTAACCCGAATGATTTTAAATCTCAAGCAGCGCAAGTAACCCAGCTAGTAGATACTATAGTCGGCGAACCAAAAACCTTTAACTATGCTCTCAGTAGTGAGTCTCCTAATGTCTTTCCCTTAATTTACGAAGGCTTGATTACTGAAAATGGTGTAACAGCCGAAATTGAGCCAGCCTTAGCTGAAACTTGGCAAATTTCGGACGACAAAAAGCAAATAGTTTTTACCTTGCGTCAAGGGTTGAAATGGTCAGACGGCGAACCTTTAACGGCTGATGACGTAGTTTTTAGCTTTAATGATATTTATTTAAACCCAGATATCCCTACATCTACAAGAGACGGCTTGCAAATTGGCGAAAGCAAGGCTTTACCTAAAGTGCGTAAAATTAGTACTCGCCAAGTGGAATTTATAGTACCCGAACCCTTTGCACCTCTACTCCGTAGTGCGGGAGGAACGCCAATTCTCCCCAAACACATTTTAGCTAAAACAATTACTACCAAAGACAAAGAAGGGAAGCCACAATTTTTGTCTACTTGGGGAACAGATACCGATCCCAAAAAAGTTATTAGCAATGGCCCATACAAGCTAGACGCTTACAATACTAGCCAACGAGTAGTATTTGGTCGCAACCCCTATTACTGGCGCAAAGACAAGCAAGGAAACCCCCAACCTTATA
>JACCVJ010000594.1 GCA_013698215.1 Tatlockia sp.
AAGAATGGTGTCGCTTTGGTATCAATAGCGCCAAATTGACTGATGAATGCAAGCAATTACGTCAAGAATTAGCTAGTTGGCATACTCCGGAACTGCGAGCAGCACGAGATACACCAGGAGATCCGGGGACAGAATTAACCCACTCCCAAGAGCAACAACGCGATAGTATTGAGCAATTATTGCAAGTAAATTTTTCTCGCGTCCAAGAAGCTTTAAGGGTGTTAGAAGAATACGGCAAGCTCTATCATCCAACAATGGGCGGCGCATTTAAGCAAATGCGCTATCGGGTTTATACTCTTGAAAGCCAGTTGCTAGGCTACAGGCGGCAACAAATACTTGCAGAATCAAAGTTATATTTAGTTACGTCACCGAGCGATCGCCTATTTAATATTGTCGAATCGGCTTTGCAAGGTGGATTAACTCTAGTACAGTACCGTGACAAAACCACCGATGATCGCGCGCGCCACGCCACCGCCGAAAAACTTTGCCACCTTTGCCATCAATACGGGGCGTTATTTATAGTCAACGATCGCCTAGATATCGCAATGGCAGTAAACGCCGATGGAGTGCATCTAGGGCAGCAAGACGCGCCGATTAGCGTAGCTAGAGAATTGCTAGGAGCGCAAAAAATTATTGGTAGCTCCACAACTAATCCCGAAGAAATGCAGCAAGCCATCGAACAAGGGGCTGATTATATCGGTGTGGGGCCCATCTACGAAACCCCCACAAAACCAGGAAAAGCCGCCTCCGGGTTAGATTACGTGCGCTACGCCGCTCAGTATGCAACAGTTCCCTGGTTTGCGATCGGGGGAGTAAGTGTAAACAATATTAATGATGTGATTGGAGCCGGAGCCGAGCGAGTAGCGGTGGTACGGAGTTTGATTCAAGCCCAGCAACCAACGTTAATAGTGCAGTACTTTTTAGCGCAATTAAATCGCCGTCCGTCAATGCGAAGTTTAGCCCCAGACTACTCAGATAATCATGCCTAAGGCGATCGCTGTGCAAGTAAATGGCGAAACTTTTACCTGCAATGAAAGTTCGAGCTTACCGGAAGTATTAGCCCAACTAGGATTTAACCCGCGCCTGGTGGCGGTAGAGTACAACGGCGAAATCCTCCATCGTCAGTTTTGGACAGATACTCTAATTCAAGCAGGCGATCGCCTAGAAGTTGTCACAATAGTCGGTGGTGGGTAAAGGTTGTTCGGTTATCTCCATAGGAAATCTCTCAATAAGATCGATCCCCTAGAAGGATGAGAAACGATAAATTAGAAAGGTAGCCTTAAATTAAAGGTAAAAACTCCATCAAAGAGTTTCTCCTGTTCTGGTGTGGATTGGCAAAGATTGTCTAAAAATCGGCAGCCAAAACTAGATTTTGTCCACTACCAACCAACTGTTTTTTAGGAAATCTGTTATGCGTAACAAACTGCTTTCGGCAATCAAACCACTTCTAAAACCTTTATTTGTACTTGGTCTAATCGTTACTTTGGCGTTAGGACACGCTGACGGAGCTTTAGCGGCTCGTGGTAGCGGGGGGCGGATTGGTGGTGGCTCCTTTAGAGCGCCTAGCCGTGGTTACTCCTCTCCTAGCCGTACTTACGCTCCTCCCGGTGGTGGGTATGGCTATGGCTACCCTGGTGGTGGCTTTGGCGGTGGCTTTGGCTTTCCCTTTGTCTTTCCCTTCTTAGGGATTGGTGGCGGTTTTGGCGGCTTGTTTACAATTTTAGTTGTAGGGGCGATCGCTAATTTCTTGATGCAGAGCTACAGGCGTGCTAATAGTGGCGAAGACGAGGCTCAGTATGGTAGCAATCCCAGTGTTTCAATTAATCGCTTACAAGTAGGTATGCTGGCTAATGCTCGGCAGTTGCAAGCGGAACTTAACCACATCGCCGAAACGGCTGATACAAACTCCCCCGCAGGACGCGCCGAAGTATTGCAAGAAACCTCTCTAGCTCTATTGCGCCACCCCGAATACTGGTCTTACGCGGCAGGAAATAGCCAAAAAGCGCTATTAGGTGCGGCGGAGTCGCAGTTTAATCGCTTGTCGTTAGCGGAACGGAGCAAGTTTACCGAGGAAACCCTTTCTAATTTCAACAACCAGCTAAAAGGCGCAACTCCTAACAGTTTGCCAGGAGCGGAAGTTGGTGGAGCTTTAGACAATCCAACTCGTCTAATTAGTGAAGGGCCTGGAGAATATATTGTTGTTACCCTGCTGGCGGCAACTTTGGGCAACCTAGAAATGCCGCAAATTAACAGTGCTGAAGATTTGCGTCAAGCACTGCGAGTTTTGGGCGGCTTGTCTAGCGATCGCTTACTAGCGATTGAAGTGCTTTGGACACCTCAAGCTGAAGGTGATACTTTAACAGCAGATGACTTGTTGGCTGAGTATTCCGACCTCAAACTTGTATAATTTAAACCTATAGTTTGAAACTCCTCGTTGCTAAAAAAACGGGGAGTTTTAAATTAGGTGAGGACGGGTACAGCTTAGATCGATAGTAGTAGCAACGGAATAATAGATGATGTTTGGCAACCTCAAGCTTGACGGCAAAGAAAATAACTGGCGACACCAATTAAATAAGTTTGTCAAAGCAAATCAACGAGAATTGGCGGCTTTATCGTGGGGTTTTTCGCTAGTAAAGGGCGATAGTCAAGATACCTTGGGCATTGATATTAAACCAACACCACATTTTATTGCTTGCCCAAAAGCGGAGTTAGAAAAACTCAATCAAAATGTCAACGACCACATCCAAGAAATTTTAGGTGTAATTGATGGGCATCAAGCAGATAAAGAAGTGGTAATTATTGGCATTGGCAATAGTCAAATCAAGCTAATTCAATTTCAGAGCGAACCGCCGCCACCAATTTGCTATCAAGAAATTGCCGCCGAGTTTGATGCTTTAGTTCAGTTATTAGAGCAGCGAATGCTTGATCAAATGCAAGAATAAT
>JACCVJ010000595.1 GCA_013698215.1 Tatlockia sp.
GTTGTGAGTTTTTCCGGCGTTGCATCCAGCGCTAATACTTCTACAAAAAGATGCTCAACTAGCGCTTGGAGGTTGGGATAGTCAAAAACCAATGATTGAGCGATAGACTTGCCTAGAGTGGCTTGCAGTCGATTTTTTAGTTCTACAGCCATCAATGAATCCATACCTAAATCGGCAAAATTTTCACTCGCTTCGATGGATTCTGGCGAACTAAATCCTAAAACTTTGGCAACTTGCGATCGCACAAAATCGAATAAAATAGTTTGGCGACTTTCTACACTCGCTATTTCTAACTTTTGTACAAATGACGATGAGCTACTTTTTGCCAGTGGGGGAATTACAGCTTCTAAAAATGGCGATGAATAAGGAAACTTAGCCCAATCGACGGGAAAAACGCCAACTTGAATAGCTTTTTGTGCTAGTAACTCTTTTAATAGCTGCAAGCCTTGCTCTGGAGCGATAGTACCCATTCCTTGAGCAGTAATTTTTTGGCGATCGCGTTTCTTTAATTGAGCTACCATACCTACATTGCCCCAAGCTCCCCAATTGACGCTCAAACCCGGAAATCCTAATTGATGACGATAATGAACTAAAGCGTCCATATAAGCGTTTGCTGCCGCATAATTGCCTTGTCCAGGAGAACCTAGGAGCGAGGTGATAGAGGAAAAACAGACAAAAAAGTCTAGAGGTAAATTTTGAGTAGCTAAATGCAGATTCCAAGCTCCGGCAACTTTGGGCTTCATAACGTCATTAAAACGCCGCCAGGAAAGCTTTTGCAGTAAGCCATCGTCTAGCACTCCCGCCCCATGAATTACGCCGCTTATGGGGGGAAAATCGCCGCTTAAAACTCTATTAACATCCTCTAGATTAGATACATCAGCTTGAACTAAATAAACTTTAGCGCCTGCTAATTGGCTAATATTTCGCTCTAGATTGCGCCCCATTAAAACTAAATGTTTAGCACCTTGCTCGATTAACCATTTAGCCGTTTGTAGCCCCAAGTCTCCTAAACCGCCTGTAATTAGGTAACTGCAATCGTCTCTAATTATGAGTTTGTTATCTACTTCGGGCAAAGATATCACTACTTTGCCGATATGTTTAGCTTGCGCCATATAACGAAAGGCGCTCGCAGCCTCAGCAATTGGGAATACTTTATGTGGTAAAGGTTGTAGACTGCCTTGCTGGAATTTTGGCATTAATTCCGCTAAGAGTTGGGCAATTAAGCCAGGATTTTGCGTTGATAGGTCTAATAAATCGAAAGCATAATAGCTAATATCGGCTCTAGTTTGTTTTACTTGGCTTTCATCCCAAATTCCCAGCTTGCCAATTTCGACAAATCTACCGCCGGGGGCTAAAACTTCTAAACTTTTCGGGATAAATTCGCCATTTAGGCTGTTAAAAACAATATCCATTCCGGCTACTTCTTGAGCAAAGTCTAAAGTGCGGGAATTCATCACGTTGTTTACGCCGATAGACTTCAAAAAGTCCCATTTTGTAGGGCTTGCAGTCGCAAAAACTTCCGCTCCAGCTTTTTGAGCCATTTGTACGGCGGCGAGTCCTACCCCTCCTGCGGCAGCATGGATTAAAATGCGATCGCCTGGTTTAATTTTGGCTAGATAATGTAATCCATAACTAGCTGTCAGAAACGTAGTTGCAACCGTCGCTGCTTCTGTAAAACTTAATTCCTTGGGTTTAACAATTACAAACTGAGAGTTTACTGTAACAAAGCTGCTCAAACTTCCTAATGCTTGGGCTGCAATTACTTCATCCCCGATTTTTAGCTTCTCTACCCCCTCTCCCACTGCAACAACTTTCCCCGCACATTCGCCACCTAAGAGAATATCTACCGCCTTTGCGTAGCCCGTTTTTTCTAAATACTCTTGCAACATTCCTAAAGCATTGAGAATATCTCTAAAATTCAACCCCGCCGCGCAGACTCTAATTTCTACTTCTCCGGGTTTTGGTGCTTGGCGCTGGTATGGAACTAAATTTAAGTTATCTAGCATTCCGTAGCTAGATATTTTTAGTTGGGTTGCAGTTGCTTCTTGAGAATTGCGCCGAATTAGTCTAGCTACATAACGAATCCCTTGACGATAAGCAATTTGGTTTTCTGCGTCTGCTTGGGAGTTTAATTCTGTAAATAAGTTGGGGGTTGTTAAGAAATCTAAGTCTAAGTTTACGCAACGCAAATCGGGATGTTCTAATCTAATTACTCTGCCTAATCCCCACAAAGTTGAGTGTTGTATTTGTAAAGGTGTTTGATTATCTACGGCTTGGGTTGCTGTGGTGACAAGCCACAATTGCGGAGATTTTGCAGCTTGAGTTAGCGCTTGTACTAAATGTAATACGCTACCGCAACCCATTTGTTGAGTATCTTCTGCACTCCATAAATGCACAACTTTATCTAAAGGCTGTTTAATTTCCGCTATTAGCTGCTGAAAGTCTTGGGGATTAGCGGGGTTGATATGGTAGCTTTCGCCTACTTTTTGGTAGGTTTGACTAGGAAAAACTAATATAATGCGATCGCTTTCTCTCAACTTCTCTGCTAAAGTTGCCCCTATTCCTTGATTATCGGCAAATATTAACCAATTCTCGGTTTTTCTAGATTGTAGAGATTTAGGTTTAGCTTGCCAATCAACTTCATACAACCAACTTGATAAGTCAGCTTTTATAGGTTTAGGGCGATTTGCATAACGCAAAGTTAACCCTTGTATCTGGGCTACTAAAGCTTTATTTTCATCAAATAGTTGTAAATCTGCCTTAATTTGTTGCCCCACTGATTTTAGCTGTACATGACTCCACAAGCAGTTATCAGGGCGACGATATACAGAAATGCGATCGCATCCTACAGGTAAATAGGTATCATTATCAAGCAGTATTGCCCCTAAAACTTGCAAACTCCCATCTAACAAAATTGGGTGAAATTGGTAATTTTCGGCAGCTAAGGGCAATTCAATTTTACCCAAAGCTTCCTCTTTTCCTACCCAAAGTTCTGTAATGGCTTGAAAACTTGTACCATATTCCAATCCTTGCTCTTTAACTTGTTGATAATAATCTGTAACGGAAATAGAGCGATCGCATTTTGCTTGTAATATTGCGTCAATAGTCTTAGTCTCTAAAGCTATTTTTCCGCCAGCGTGCAGCAACCAAGAATCATTACTATCAAGGCTGAATACTTGCCAACGATAGCTTTTACCTTCAGGAGTAAGAATTAGTTGTACTTTTGTGGGGATTTCTGTCAAAATTAGCGGTTTTTCAATAGAAAAGTTTTCAATTGCTAGTTTTTCTGACTTTATCGCGTCAAACCCCGCCGCCAAAGCCATCTCTAAGTAAGCTGTAGCTGGAAAAATTGGTTGATTATTAAAGCTATGATCTTTTAAGTAAGCTGGCGTATCTTGGCTAATAACTGATTCAAAGCGGATTTCTTTATCTGTATGAGATAGTTTTTGCCCTAGTAAAGGATGATTTGCAACATTTGTTTTGCTTTTTAATTTAGCGCCTTCCCACCAATAACGCTGACGTTGAAACGGATAGGTAGGTAATTGAGCGATATTCCCGGAATTTTGCTCAAAATTAACCCAGTTTACCTTTACTCCTCGGACGTAAAGCTGGGCTAAACTCTGTAAAAGTTGTTCGTTTTCTACTTGTGGGCGTAAACTTGGCAACCAGAGGTTTTCTTCTTGGGGTAAACAGTTGCGCCCCATACCTAACAAAATAGGTTTAGCACCAATTTCTAAAAATACGCGATATCCTTGCTCGTACAAACAAGCCATACTCTCAGAAAATCTTACAGTTTGGCTAATATGCTGACACCAATATTCAGGATTAGCTATTTCATCGGTGATATTTTTGCCCGTGACATTAGAAATTAAATCAATTTGCGGCGAGTGATAAGTTACTTCTCTAGCGATTTGGGCAAATTCCGCTAATATTGGCTGCATCAAGGGCGAGTGAAAAGCATGAGAAACGTTTAACTTTGTGGTTTTAATCTCCCCTAAAGTCGCAATAACTTTGTCTATAGCGTTACTTTTTCCAGAGATTGTAATGCTTTGGCAGCCATTTATAGCTGCGATCGCAATTTCCTTAGGGTAAGATGCGATCGCATACCTAACTCTATCTTCCGTTGCCATCACTGCAAACATTGCTCCACCAGTAGGCAATCCTTGCATCAAGCGCCCTCTACTAGCAATTAATTTTAAGCCATCTTCTAAACTAAATACTCCCGCAATGCAAGCAGCTACATACTCTCCTACACTATGCCCCATAACAACAGACGGCATAATTCCCCAAGATATCCATAGCTTTGCTAACGAGTATTCCAGCGCAAACAAAGCTGGCTGAGTGTAAGCAGTTTTGTCTAAAGCTTCCGAATCAAGGATTTCTTCTAAGGATATATCTAAGTAGTTGCCTAATATTGTCTGGCAACGTTCGATATTAGCGCGAAATAAAGGCTCAGTTTCGTACAGTTGTTTCCCCATATTTACATACTGGGAGCCTTGACCTGTAAATAAAAATGCTATTTTTGGCGGTATTTTATCTGTAACGTGATGGCTAACAACTCCGGCGATGTCATGGTTGCTTAGATACGCCGTCAAGAAGTCGCCTATACTCGTAGAATCTGCAACAATTGCTAGTCTATGGTTAAAATGCGATCGTTTACTATTTGCTGTAAAGCAGACATCGCTAACATTTACTAAAGGATCTTTTAGCAACTCTTGATAACTTTGCGCCAATTCCCTTAAAGCTTTGTCACTTTTAGCAGATATTGTCAATAGCTGCAACGGGCGCTGTAACTCCTTATTTTCAACTATTTCTGGCGCTGCTTCAACGACTATATGAGCATTAGTACCGCCAAACCCAAAAGAATTAATCCCCGCTAAAGCCAATTTCCCGTTAGTTTCCCAAGGTGCTAAATTTGTTTGCACGCGCAGCAAGTATTTATCAAAATCTATTTCTGGGTTGGGAGTATGAAAGTGCAAACTAGGCGGAATTTGCTTATATTTCATCGCCAAGGCTACCTTTATTAGCGAAGCAATTCCGGCGGCGGTTTCTGAGTGTCCAATATTAGTCTTTACTGAGCCAATCGCGCAATAATTATCAATATTCCGATTTTCTGCCAACACCTCCCCTAAAGCTTGCGCTTCGACAAAATCCCCTAATTTTGTCCCTGTACCGTGGGCTTCCACGTATTGAATTTGATTCGCAAAGCAACCAGCCTTTTTATAAGCTTCTCGTAAAACCGCCGCTTGCGCCTGGGGATTTGGTGCAGCCATGCCATTGCTAAAACCATCTTGATTAACGGCTGTACCTCTAATTACCGCATAAATGCGATCGCCGTCTGCCTGAGCTTGCGCTAGGGGCTTTAAAACAACAATTCCCGCGCCTTCTCCCCGCACATAACCATTAGCTTTAGCATCAAAGCTTTTACATCTGCCATCATCAGCCAGAAATCCGCCTTTACTAAAACCCACCATTAAAGTCGGTAATAGTAACAAATTCACGCCGCCAGCTAATGCCAAGCTAGACTCACCTTGCCATAAGCTTTGACACGCCAAATGTACCGCAACTAAAGAAGATGAGCAAGCCGTATCAATGGCGATACTGGGTCCTTTCAAATCAAAAACGTAGGAAATCCGATTTGCAGCAATACAATTCCCTGTTCCGGTGGTAGCATAAGGTTCGCTAACCGGATTTTGCCACAATAAAATAGAATAATCGTGCGTGCCAATGCCAATAAAAACGCCTGTCTTCGTCCCAGCTAATTGTTCTGGAAGTTGCCCCGCATCTGCCAAAGCTTCCCACGCTACCTCTAATAATAAACGCTGCTGGGGGTCTATAGTTACAGCTTCTCGCGGCGAAATTCCAAAAAATTGAGGGTCAAAGCGGTCTATATTATCTAGAAACCCACCATAGCGAGTATTTGTTTTACCTAGTTTAGTTGGATCGCGATCGTAAAACTCCTCTACATTCCACCGAGACGTGGGTACTTCGGTAATCGAGTCGACACCATCGTGCAAAAGTTGCCAGAATGCTTGAGGATTATTAGCACCGGGAAATCTACAGCCAATTCCGGCGATCGCTATAGGTTCTAGTTTCATACATTAAAAACCGCAATTTGGCAAGGATTAATCTAGATGTAATATTAATTTGTAATTACACTGATTAGATTGAACTATACAGTTAATTTTGTCAAATCTCCCCTCGGCAGAAAATTTTAAATTTATTGATATTAACTTTAGCTTAAATAACATCAAATTTTGTTTTTAATATGGTTGAATATTTTAATTACGATGCCGTTGTTGTTGGCGGAGGATTTTTTGGCTGCACGGTTTCTTTATACTTAAAAAAGTATCTAAAGTCTGTGCTTATTTTAGAGAAAGAAGCCGATTTATTTCAACGTGCCTCCTATGTCAATCAAGCTAGAGTTCATAACGGTTATCACTACCCCAGAAGCCTTTTAACGGCTCTACGTTCCCAGATAAATTTCGGTAAGTTTGTTAACGATTATCAAGATTGTATTGTTAGTAGTTTTGATAACTATTATGCAGTTAGTAGTTATTTTTCTAAAGTAAATGCCCGTCAATTTAAAACTTTTTGTCAGCGCGTTGATATCCCTGTAGTCTCAGTCTCTCCAACCATCAAAAACCTATTTAATTCTAATTTAATAGAAGAAGTATTTAAAACCCAAGAATATGTTTTTGATGCAATTAAGCTTAGAAACAAAATGCTTATAGCTTTAGAAAAACATCAAATCAAAATAAAATTCGATGCAGACGTAATTAAAGTAAGGAAAATCACCGAAACAGAGAAAATAAATATTACTATAAACACTAAGCTAGGTCAAACTTGCATTAGAGCTAAATATATTTTTAACTGTACCTACTCCGCTATCAACACAATTCTTTCAGCTTCGGAATTAACGACAATACCACTTAAACATGAATTAGCTGAAATTGCCCTTGTGCAAGTTCCCGAATCTCTTAAAAATATCGGAATAACCGTTATGTGTGGGCCATTTTTTTCACTTATGCCTTTTCCATCAAAACAACTGCATACTTTAAGCCATGTCAGATATACACCCCATTGTTATTGGCAAGATACAGAAAATACTACCAGTGCTACAAATAAAATTTACCATCAAGCAACCCGTAAAACAAACTATCCTTATATGATTAGGGATGCTGCACGTTATTTACCTATTCTCTCTGGCTGTAGCTATGTAGATTCTCTCTGGGAAGTCAAAACAGTTTTACCCCAAAGTGAAGTAGATGATAGTAGACCAATTTTATTTAAACGCCACCAGCAATTGCCAAATCTTACTTGTATTTTAGGAGGGAAAATTGATAATGTGTATGATATTTTCCACGAACTTCAGTTTTTAGAAAGTGAAGGCAATAATAATTAATGGATACTTCTAATTATTTTGTTTCGGTAATTGCTCCTTTATACAATCACTCAGAAATTATTGAAACTTTTGTTGCTGATATTATGCAGGTATTGCGACAAAATTACACTTATTTTGAATTGGTGCTTATTAATGATGGTTCGGAAGATGATACTGCTGAAAAAGTAAT
>JACCVJ010000596.1 GCA_013698215.1 Tatlockia sp.
TAGAATCGTTTGAGCATCCGCCGCGATCGCACTAGCGATTTAGGAACTTGTTTGAGCAAAAACGATTAATTTTTTTGGGGTCAGAGCAAGACTTGCTCCCAAGCCTACAGTTGTGCCTTCAATTTGAAAGATACTGGCTAACACCATAGGAGTGTGATCGCAGAGGCACTCAGCCAAAGATTATCAGGGGATTACAGGATGGTTGCAATCGTTCAATCAGAACTTGCACCACGCCATTACACCCCAGTCCAAAACCCCAGAGAATATCCTCATTTTCCGAGGTACTGTCGTAGGTAACACAAATTGCTTCATCCGGCTGCATCCGAGTATATTCAAGAATGTCTTGCTCTAAGCAACCCCCACTAACCATGCCGATGGTTTCGCCAGTTTGAGTAATTAGCATCCGCGCCCCCGGACGGCAATATGTGGAGCCAAGAGTATTGACAACGGTAACTAAATATGCAATTTCACCGCGCTGGCTGACAACTTTATAGGTATCTAGAATCGCTTGTAAATTAGACCTCTTGCAAAAGTATTGATAGAGATATCATGAGTAGACATACTCATGAAATTGTTGATGAAACACCAAGAGGCTAAAAAGCTTACACCAAGTGAGTTTAAGCGGTTATGTGGTGTATATCCACAAACTTTTGCTTTGATGGTAGAGATAGTGCAAGCGCATCAAAATCGGAAGAAAGGTTCAGGAAGACCAAGTAAGCTTACTGTAGAAGACCAAATTCTCATGACCCTAGAATATTTAAGAGAATATAGAACTTATTTTCATATTGCGAAAGATTGGGGTGTAAATGAATCTACAGCTTTTCGAGTCGTGAGGAAAGTGGAAGATATTTTAATAAAATCATCTAGTTTTAAGTTACCAGGAAAAAAGAAATTATTGGAGAGTGAAGTTGAGCCTAAAGTGATAGTAATAGATGTAACAGAATCGACAATTGAGCGTCCAAAAAAAACCAGAGAAGATGCTATTCAGGCAAAAAAAGAAACCATACGTTAAAGTCTCAAGTGGTTGCCGATCAGGAAACGGGCGAAATCCTTTGTACTTTTTTTGAGCAAGGTAAAAAACATGATTTTAAATTTTTCAAGTTAAGCAAGTTGAAAATAAGAAAGGAAATTCAATGTTTAGCTGACAAAGGATATCAAGGTATCAGCAAATACCATAATAACAGTTTAATCCCTAAAAAGAAGCAAAAAGGCTCTTGTTTAAGTCAAGAAAATAGACGGCAAAATAGAGAATTAGCTCAACAGAGAATTATTATTGAACATATAAATAGAAAACTTAAAATATTCAGGATACTACAGCAGTTCTCATTCCGATAAAGTACAGCTTTAGGATTTAATTACTGTGAGGTCACGCTCAAGGTGTACTGCACTCAAGTGCGAACCGCTATATCCCTCTTTTGTCAGTTTCCGGGTATTATAAATAAAAGAATAAAAAAATAAAACCCTGAAAGGCAAGTAAGGCAATGGATGTAGAATTACAAATCTTGAAACATTTAGCAAGAGATGCTTACCCAACAGTTGCCATCATAGACTCGTATTGTGCAGAGTACAGAGAACTGTTCAAAGAAGTAAGAAACTATGAATGCTTCAAATACTTACACTTGGGAATAACGTCACCAATAAAAAGAAAATCGTTACCAGAAATAGCTAAAGTAGTAAGTATAAATTCCGCGCAATCATTACATCATTTTATAGCGAATTGCGATTGGTCAGTAGAGGAATTAAAAAAGCGAAGATTAAATAAACTCAAGAAAGCACTAAATGGAAAGGCAATTACCGTAGTAATAGATGAAACTGGAGACAGAAAAAAAGGTAAGAAGACTGATTATGTAGCCCGGCAATATTTGGGAAGTGTAGGGAAGGTTGATAGAGGAATAGTTTCCGTCAATGCCTATGGAGTTTATGCCAATATAACGTTTCCTTTAACAGTGAAAATATTTAAGCCCAAGGAAACGCTAAAAGCCGAAGATAAATACAAAACTAAAATAGAATTAGCATCAGAGATAATTACAGAATTAATTGAATTAGGCTTGAATATTGAATTAGTGCTAGCAGATAGTTTTTATGGTGAAAGTAGCCAATTCATTCAAAAACTAACTGAGTATCAATTAGCTTATGTTGTAGCAATTAGAACTAATCATGGAGTCTGGTTGCCAGCTAGTCAGAGCGTTAGGGCGAACAAGTGGTGTAAATTCACGAGAACATTTAGCAACCAAAAATCAGAAATGAGATACATAAGGGAAGTAGTTTATGGAAAAAAAAGAGCGATAACATACTGGGAAATAACTACTGACCCAGAAACCATGCCGGAAAATTCTACTTCGTTCATCATGACGAATCTTCAAGGGAAATTGAAAAAGACTTTAGGGGATTTATATGGACTGAGAACATGGGTAGAATATGGCTTCCGGCAGTGTAAACAGGAATTGGGTTGGACAGATTATCGCTTTACTCATTTTAAGGATATTGAAAGGTGGTGGGAGATTATTTTTTGTATTTATACAATGATTAGTTTAAGTTCTCCAGCTTTTTTATCTATACATGAATTTCCTCAAATTCAAACTGAGAATCAAAAAAGTAATTCTGTAGATTTTTCTAATCATCAACAATGGAATCATGAAAGCGGATGGAAAAATGTTCTAAATAATGTGCGATTAGTTGTCCAACCACTCTTATCGTTTTGGTTGGTTTATCCTTGGTTAGATATTTTTCCCAATTCCAACTTATTGCTTGGACTTAATCATCTAATCAGTGCAATGAATCAATTCAAACCCTTTTATTCTTCTGGATGAAATGCTTTATTTACTACTTTTTAATTTCGGAAACTGACAAAAGAGGGGTATAGCCTTACAAATTCAAGTTAAGACATACAATAGGAAAAGAAGAAGATTAAACAACACTTATGCCTGCCCCATACAGTGAAGACCTGCGCCAAAAAGCGATTGCTGCGGTCGAGAGAGGAGAACGAAAAAGTAATGTGAGCCGGATATTGAACATCAGTCGCAACACCCTCGACCTATGGCTGAAGCGAAAAGAACAAACAGGCAACTGTCAAGCTATTACCCACTATCAACAGGGGAATCGACATAAAATCAAAGATTGGCAAAGGTTTCGTGAGTTTGCGGGGCGGCATGGAGGTAAGACGCAAGGGCAAATGGCTTTATTGTGGGGCGAAGGGGTGAGTCAGCAAAACATTAGTGATGCCTTGGGTAAACTTGGATTGAGTCGAAAAAAAAAACTTACGGATACCAAGAACGGGATGAGCCTCTGCGCCAAGAGTTCCAAGAACGATTACAGAAAAAATGTACGGCTCAGGTAGTGTATGTAGATGAAGCGGGTATTGATAACCGAGAGAACTATCCTTATGGCTACTGCAAGGTTGGGCAACGCTTTCATGCACTCAAATCTGGCAAACGAACCGAGCGCGTCAGTTGGATTGCAGCCCTCAAGCAAGGCAAGTTGTTTGCTCCCATGACGTTTGCAGGTTCTTGCAATCGAGACTTGTTTCAGATGTGGTTAGAACAGTGCCTTCTCCCCCAATTGCAGCCTGGGGATGTCATCATCATTGACAATGCTAGTTTCCACCATTCCCAAGCCGTTGAAGACATTGTGGCAGAGGCTAGGTGTGAGTTGTGGTACTTACCGCCGTACTCTCCAGATTTGAACAAAATTGAGCATTGGTGGTTTGTACTCAAAAATTGGATGCGGCAACGGTGGGATGAATTTGATAGCTTTCGTGATTGTGTTGATGCTGCTTTCAAATATTGTCCTAATGTGTTTGCGTAGCGCTATACCTGCTTATACCCACGCACAACCTCTTCTAATCTTTGCTTGTTGGTTAAGCTGACAGCTAATAATTCCTCATACCGCTCTAGTAGATGGCTTACACTACGTTGACCAACACAGATAAGCTGATCAGCGTTTAAGTTGCATAAAACCGAACTTGAAACCCTCTCTACGAGGGGAGCAGCTTAGAAAAATGAATGACGATTAGCTTACCT
>JACCVJ010000604.1 GCA_013698215.1 Tatlockia sp.
TTACCTTGTAGCCAGCATTTTCCAGCACCCAGGCAGATTCCTGCAAAAAGGCAAATGCTGCTTCTAAATCTAGAAAAATTCCTACAGGTTGATCGGTTTCCAAGCCATGCCACAGTTGGGGATAGATGCGGGCAGCATAGCCTAGATTCATTAGCAAGTGTTGTTCAAAGTCTCGTCCCAGTTGTGTTTGCACTTGCTGTTGTTGCTGGGGTCGCATCCGCCAGTAATCTCCTAAAGACACCCGCAGGGATGGATCGCTCTTGGGAGCCACTTGAAATTGTAATTGCCAAGCGTCTTCTGAGTTGGCAGGATCTTGCAGTTGAAAACAAAGGTAAAAAGGCTGGTCAGATTGAGTGCGGATAATCCGATCTCGCCAAGTCTGCCACTGTTTGTATTGCTCTAGTTTTGCCGCCGTCCCAGGAATTTTACTGGCAGTCGGATGCAAGCAATCGTAAACCAGCGAATTAGTAATCGTCTTTTCAAACGCTTGCGTGCTAGGCGTTTGAGTAACAATATCTGTCAGCAAGCACTCAGCAAAGTGTCGGAGCAGAGTTTCGCGATCGTAGAATTGGGGCGTTGCTCTCGGCTCTGTAAAACCAGACACGCACGCCAAGGGCATATATTCAACATACTGCTGGATAGTCGTTTCATACTCTTCCCCGATGAACTCCCAACCTGGATAAATTTCCTCGCCTGTGGGCAATTCGGCAGTTATGTCAATGGTTTGAGCTTTTACCTTTCCAACCGAGCGCAATTGTTGAGTTTTTTTAGATGCCGCCATGCTCTTTCGTCTACTTTGAATTGGAGATATTTCCGCCTCTTCGGCAGCCCCTTGGGCAGATTTACGCTTGGTTGTGGAAGTTGGCGGTAGCTTCAGTTCTCGGTATCTCAGAGCGGGGATATACTGGTCTTTGAAAATAAGCCGTTTTACAGCTTGGGTATAGTGAAACCAAAACAGCAATTCTGATCCCAGTTGAATGTCGCTCAGGTTGTGCAGAGCCAGAAAATGTAGATCGTTGAGCAGTCTCACGACATTATTTACAAAGCCTCCCATTTTAGTAACAGCGCTCGTTTGGTAACAATCGACCTGCCAGTACTGAAGTTCAAACGCTTCCGGCACTTCCTCTTCTAAATAGCGCGAAAGTTCTAGCGAGGGCAGGGGTTGGTTGTCAATGGTTGGTAATAAAAAATATTGTGGCGAAATCAAGCTTTCCAGCTTGCGGAAGTTGGGGGGCGCAATCCCCAATTCTTTCGTCAGCAATCCAGCGAGATCGGCAGCAACTAACTGCCGAGGATGCCTCTGACTAGGATTGCGAAACCGCTTTGGCTCCGTCGTTTCCACCCACAGGTAAAAGTTCCCATTTTGAATAAATTCCTCTCCTGCTTGAGGAATCCAGGTACCGTGAAGAATCTGCATAGCAACAAAACGCTCTGACACGGCTACGTTTGCTTTTTAGCTTACCAAAATTTCTGGGCAATGCGATCGCTTATCGCGTGGCTACCTCGGCGTGAGGAAGGCAACACTTGTGTCCTTGTTTGGATTGGGAAACTCTGCAATTCAAAAAGTTTAGCTATCGCAAATGCAGTCACGAAATATTGGCTAGTTAATTTAGAACTAAGCAGGTGATGGGCAAAGGTTAAACCTGCCCATCACTTGCTAGGGACAACTAGGCGTTGAGGACAAGTAATCGCCCTTAACTTCGACTTAAATCTTTTTTGGCACTCCTCCATTGCCTCTTGATTTAGATAATAAACCTGCCATGCCACATCAGAAGTATTACTAATATTCGTCAGTTGAGTATTCGTCTTTGCCCAACTTGTAAACGCCGACCCCGCCAGAAAAGCACATAACCCAGTGACAGTAAAGCTTATTGCCAAATACCGCGCTACGCCATTTGGGTTTGAAGCCTTAATTACCTCCTGCATTGCTGTTTCTGTTCGTTCTCCCAACGTCGTGATGTTGCGCTCGTAATTCTG
Organism: Tatlockia sp.; assembly: GCA_013698215.1. GTDB lineage: Bacteria > Cyanobacteriota > Cyanobacteriia > Cyanobacteriales > Chroococcidiopsidaceae > Aliterella. The sequence goes on from JACCVJ010000604.1 coordinate 1,978, forward strand.
CATGAACAATAGCAAAGTATCAATCTGTTGGCGGCTAGGTAACTGATTAAGCTTTGTCGTCAACAGGTACAAATAATATTCGCAACAAACTAGATAAGGATAATATACCGACCCATAACTTACCCCGGTCAGCCGGGATAACTCTGCCAGCCGTTCTCTATTCTTTGCTGGCAGCGTTTGATAAAGCTCCTCTGCTGTAGTGTGTTGGAATGCAGGGCGTTTGCCGTTACTATTACTCATTTACTTGCGCCTCCGCAAAGGCGAACTACTTGTCTGTGCCTGAGCGTTCTTATCTACAGGTAAGCCCAAATATCTACCTGCAATAGCTAGTTGCTTATCCTGCTTGCTTCTCCATGCTTCAATAAAACCTTTGTAATTAATATCAATATCTGAATCTGGGCTGAGAATATACCCAAGACTTCGCCGTGCCGTCGCTAGCCTGTCTGCCGCCCCGCTCTCCAATGGCTCAGATACAATCTCTATCCCTCCGGCAGCAAGTATTGCCGCTCTCTCATCGGATTTGTTGTATTCGGCGAAGTTATGGTTTTTGGCTGCGGGATTTTTCACGATCACCCAATCGACAGATGTTTTATAAGCTTCCCACAAGTCTAGAAGGCTATCGAGCGCTTCTGGATCTCCTGACATGGGAACTAAGAACGTGATGCGTTTACCATGTTCGGCAAAGGATCTAGCTATTTTGCCATCACGCTGCAATTGCGCCCAAAACCTGGAAGACGAATTAGCTGGGGAATCAATTAGCACTAATGGCTGTTGGTACTCTGGAGTCAAGAAATCTAATAGGTTTTGCCGTGCCTCCGGTCCTAATAAGTCAATGCGTTCCACCCAAGGCTCGTCTTCATAGGCATAGGACAGGGTGTTGTGGTCTAAATCGCCATCAATTGCCGCAATGGTCAATCCCAAGCGCAGCCATAAATCTATCAAGCACAGGGATATAGTTGACTTACCTACCGAACCTTTATTTTGAGCTACGGCTACAACGCGAGTAGTTATAGGTAGAGTTTGTCCTGTTGTTCTCACTATTTCCTCCTTGGTCTGAGCGACGGTTTGTACTCTTGCGTTGCAGCAGGCTGAGAATTAGGTAACTCTGACAATTCCTCGCCCGTAGTAGCATCAGGAATCAAGTCTGATAATTCATCTCCTTTTCTGCCTTTGACGGGCCCCATATAACGCCGCAAAGTTGAAGCGCTGATTGAAAACCCGCAGTCATTGAGCAATGCCGCTAAGTCTTCGTAAGTGTATCCCTTGCTGAGAGCGTGGATAATCTTCGCTCGATTTGTTTCTAAGTAATCCTTAGCCGAACGCGGTTTGGGAATTGGCGGTAACTCCTCCACCAATTGAAAGAAGTTATCAAAAACTGTATCAAGTTCTGATGATGGCGATGCTATTTCTTCAGGAAGCTCTGGCTTTGGTTGCTCCATCGCTAGCAGATATGTGAAGGAATTTATTTATAGTAATGCAATAAATATAAATAAGGGTAGCAATAACGTAGTTAAAACTTTAAGAATTTTTACTTTAACTACAATTTTATATGCCAGAAATGAGGCAAATAAAATCCTAGATGCTTTAACAAGCTTACTACACTATTACACTTAT
>JACCVJ010000609.1 GCA_013698215.1 Tatlockia sp.
CACGGACACCCGCAAACGCACGTTATGTGGCACAAGATTGCTCCGCGTCTGGCTCAAGATTTTACTGTTGTTGCCACCGATTTGCGTGGTTACGGAGACAGCAGCAAACCGCCCACAACGCCTGACCATGAACCTTATTCCAAAAGGGCGCAGGCGCGCGACCAAATCGAGGTGATGCGACAACTGGGTTTTGAACGTTTCTTCGTCGCCGGACATGACCGCGGCGGACACTGCGCTCAACGCATGGCGATTGATTATCCGGAGCGTGTGCTAAAAATTGCCGTGCTTGACATCGTTCCTATCGGAGAACTGTTTCGTCATCTCGATAGTAGAGAATTTGGTTTGGAATACTGGGGCTGGTTTTTTCTCGCACAGCCTTTTGATATGCCTGAACGACTGATTGGGGCAAACCCTGATTATTATTACTGGCATCGCCGTTGGAAAGAAGAAGTGCCGAAATTTTTTACCCCGGAAGCGTTTGCCGATTATCGCCGTTGCTTTAATAACCCGGAAACCATCCACGCTTTTTGCGAGGATTACCGGGCTAATGCGACGGTTGATTTTATGCACGAAGAAGCTGACCGCAAAAACAATAATCTCATTGATTGCCCATTACTTGCTTTATGGAGCAAGCGCGATGAATTGGAGCGTTGGTACGACGTTCTGGCGGTTTGGCGCAAATGGGCAAACAATGTCCGCGGACGGGCGATTGACTGCGGTCATTATCTTTCCGAAGAAGCTCCTAATGAAGTTTATGCAGAATTGCGGGCGTTCTTTGCTGAATAGCCCGTCCTCGTCTTCGCGCTGCCGAATGTCGGATAGTTTGTTTTATTTATATTAACAAAAGGTAATAATATACTTGACGAATCAAGTTCCGTAATGTATTATTATACTTATGGAACTGAAAACACTTCAACAGGCAATCATTTTCTTTAGCAATCCTGATAATTGCCTTGATTATATGGTCGCTCGCCGCTTTCCTGATGGCGTTACTTGCCCGACTTGTGGACGTGACGATGTTACGTTTCTTACAAAACAGCGTAAGTGGCAGTGTAAGAGCGCGCACAGCAGACGCCAGTTTTCCGTTAAGGTTGGCACAATCTTTGAAGATTCGCCGCTTGGCTTGGATAAATGGCTGATTGCGGTCTGGATGATTACCAACTGCAAAAACGGTGTTAGTTCTTACGAAGTTCACCGCGCTATCGGCGTTACTCAAAAAACCGCTTGGTTTATGGTTCACAGAATCCGAACAGCTATGCAAACAGGCTCGTTTGAAAAAAAAATGGGCGGCGATGTCGAAGTTGACGAAACCTTTATCGGTGGCAAGGCGAAGAATATGCACAAAGAAAAGCGCGAAAGAGTTATTCAAGGTCGCGGCTCGGTAGGAAAAGCGGCAGTCATGGGTATGCTTGAACGTAAAGGTCGCGTACTGGCAAAAGTTATCGAAAAAACAGATAGCGAAACACTTCACACAGAAGTTAAAAATAACGTCGAAAAAGGCGCAAATCTTTTTACCGACGAATGGCGTTCTTATCGCGGTCTTGATGAAGAATACATTCATGAAGTTATCAATCACAGTGTTGAATATGTTCGCGGTAATGTTCATACAAACGGAATCGAAAACTTTTGGAGCCTTCTTAAAAGAACAATTAGCGGCACATATGTAAGTGTTGAGCCTTTTCATCTTTTTCGCTACCTAGATGAACAAATGTTTCGCTATAACAATCGCAAAGAGTCGCACGACGGCAACCGTTTCAATATTGTCGCCTCGCAGGTTACGGGAAAGAGGCTTACCTACAAAGAACTCACCGGCAAACTCGAAGGCGACTGTAAATTATCGTGCTAACGTGCTTGCTTCTTTGCATTTGAAGAAGCGTGGGAGGCGGAAGAAGTAGGACGCTTCTTTTTCTGCTCTCCTTTAACCCTTTTTTCTTCTTCTAACTTGTCTTGAAGTTCCTTATATGGAACAGCTAAAAGAGCGTCCATTACATTGTTGAAATTCTCAAATTCGCTAGATTTATTTTCAGTCATAATGTTTCCTTTTTCACAGTTTTAGGTCTCTTTTTGCCAAACCTTGAACTCAGTTCTGCTTTAATTCTTAAGATTAAATCGCCGCCTTTGGCTACTTTGTCGTTGCCGCCTAAATCATTGTAGTGTTTACGCACAACGTCTAATGCTTGCATAAGTAGCGAATCGTCAAATATAGAAACGTCGATTTTAACTAAAGTCTTAGGCTGTGGATTTTTACTTTTCACTTTTAAGCAAACGACAGCCATAAGAACATAAAAGATAAGATTGTTGCGGTGTGTTCTGTCTGGTTCTACTTTGCGTAAAAAACTTTCTGTTTTTTTGCGTAGAGCAGCACAAAAACTATAGAAATCAATAGGATAACGCTTTGAATTAAAAACCTTTTTATAAGATTCTCTTTTCTTGAAATATCGGTTTGGACTAGCACGCGCAAAATGCGGCTCTTGGAGTGCTATTGCAATTATAGATTGAGCGAGTTCGGTAATACCAACAATTTGAGCCAACGGAACATTTTGATTCCGCCAATGATTTTTTCGCCTGTCATAGTACAAACCTTTCTGCGAAAATAACTTCTCTATATCCCTATGAATTGGGTCTGTCGCCCATAGCGATGCAGGCGGAATACTGGTTTGGCTATTTGTAGCTCTAATAATTTTGTCTTGAGATTCGGGTTCTGTAGGGCGAATAATCCGAACCAGAGTTTGGCGTTTATCATTTTCTAGTTTATCGAAGTTTGATTTGAAACTTTCGTAAATCTCTTGCGATGTTTGAAGTCCGTTTACTATTTGCGGTTCGGAAATATTCAAATCTTTTCCATCGCCGGTAGCATTAGATACTAAAATTGTAATTCCATTATTCAGCCACCAAAAATCTTCTTCACCACTATTATTTAATGTTTCTCTTATAGCCTTATTAACATTTGCATCGCGTTGATAATCTCGAACATTATACTCAAACAAATACTCTCTTAATTCTCCGTCTTCTGAAATAAACTCATAAAAATCTGCAAGATTGACAAGAGCTAAATAACCACCTTTTGCGGCAAACATAGAATTAGCGCAAACCAACTTGAAATCGGTTTTTGGCGGCTTACTGGCAAGAACGTATAAGTCTCGCGCTCCTAGAAATGTAAAGTTACATTTTTTGATTGTCGGAAGTATTGATTTGGCGGTTTGCTCAATAGACTCCGCCTTACGCTTGATATCGTTTTTAATTTCGCGTATTTTTGCACCGTCTCCTTTGCAGGCGTAATATATTGAAATATTAAGAGTCGGATACTTAGCCGCCGTTGCCGTGTGAGCCTCTCTAAATCTTTCAATAGCGTCCATCAAAGCGTCATTATACGTTTCCGAAAATTCATTATAGGGGCGATGTATGGATAGAAAGTCAGTCATCGTATCTTTTAGGCGCACTACGCGCTTAAGCGAAAACGATTCTTCCATAGTGGATTGGATAATAATCAAATCAATTACTATGTTCTGCTTGAGACTCTTTAGCTCCTCCGCCATATTTCTATCGCGTATCAAACGACCATCCACGATTAAATAGACAGCGTCAATCCCTCCGTCTCCACTACCATCAATGACACCTGATAAAACTTCTTCAACATCTAACTGATAATCCCTTAGAATTTGTTGAGCAGTAAAAAGTTCAAAAAATTCCGAATCGTTTAATTCAGGTGCAATTTCAATTCGTTTTTCGGATAATACTTGGTTAAGAATCGTAACGCTTGTGTCCATTATATTAAGCCCCTCAAGTGGAAGTGGTATCATTTACAACCTCCTTTATATGGAGATTGTGAAATCAAGGATAATATATCACACTTTGATTCGTCAAGTATATTATTGCCTAACAAAACTTAGGCTGTTAGCCGGAAAGTCAAAATGGACAATTACTGGAAATCAATTCTTGGGCAGCAATACGGAGCTGTTATTGAAATGCTAGAAACTTCGATTGCCGCCTGTCCCGAAGAGATATGGAGCGACCGCACGCAAAAGCCGGAATATTGGTATCTCGTTTATCACACGCTCTTTTTTCTCGACTTGTATCTGTCCGGTTCGCTCGATGGATTCGCTCCGCCTGCGCCTTTTACGCTTGACGAGCTAGACCCGGCGGGAGTCCTGCCCGAACGGGTTTATACAAAAGAAGAACTGCAAAATTTCCTGCTGCATTGCCGCAAAAAGTGCCTGGCGACGATTGGAAATTTAACCGATGCCAAGGCTCAAGAGATTTGTAAATTCAGTAATTTTGAAATCAGTTTTGGAGAATTGTTTTTGGACAATTTGCGGCACGTTCAGCATCACGTCGCACAGATGAATTTGATTCTTCGCCAAAAAACGGATTCTGCTCCAGGATGGATTACAACAACTAAAATATGTGAATAAATAAAAAAATATTTTCTTTAATCGTTAATAGAAATATTGGAACTGATGCGGCATATTCAACAATTGTAAATTGGTCTATCGGATTTGTGGAAAACTGGCTCTTGTGTAAAAACCGGTTTTGTTTAAATCTGCTCTATAACAGAAATTCTATTCAGATGGAATAACAATTAGTTAAGAAATAAAGAGGGTTTCAAAAATAGAATCGAGGTAATTTATTTCCGAAGAAATTTCTGCAAGCAATCTCAAAATTATCCGGCTTTGAAAAATATCTATTAAGAGGAAATATTATGACTGTATTCAAATCAACGGCATCGTTTTTCGTTTTGCTCATTTTGTTTTGCGGCAGTTGCGCGATAAAAGCCCAAAATCCAAGTAATCCTGACATTCGTGGAGTGATAACAAATCTAACTCGCTTCGACGCGAGAGCGCAATCGAATAAATTGCTTGGCAACGTCTGGGTTGAACGGGAAGCGAATGCAGGAGGTCGACATGATAAAGCTGCTGTCAATATTATGAACGAGACTCGCATCTACGCTCAAGCGGATAAAGACAAACGCACGCCGCTCAATATTGACGCGCTCAAATTAAACCAGCGCGTCGAAGTGCGTTTTACGTCTGATCCCGTGTTGCTGACCTACCCGATACAAGCCGGCGCGGCGGAAATCATAATTTTGCCCGGTTTGTCCGGTTTATCGCAAAACTCCAGCAATTCAACATCGGACGCTGCGCCGCAAGGCTCAAATTCCGAAATGACAAAAGTACGCCAGGCGATTGATGCCGGTAACGCCCACTGGGTAGCGGCGTGGGCAAAAGGCGACGCAGCGATGCTTCCCGACACATTCACGACTGACGGAAAAGAACTCATCGCGGGTGGCAAAGTTTATAAAGGGCGCAAACAAATTCTCGCCTTAATGCGCGATTCAATGCAAAAACGCGGAGGGAAAGCAAAACTCACGGTTACTACGACGGACGTTTGGCTCGATGTTAATACCGCTTACGAAACAGGAACAGCAGTTTATGAATTTACGGTTGACGGTCAGCCGCAAACATTGGAGCGGCGATATTTTACCGTTTGGAAAAGGCAGTCAAAACGTGGGGTTTGGAAGATATACTTAAACACGGGCGTTGCTAAACAGTGAATGAAATGTCTCTGCCTTACGTCAAAGGACTTTTTAGACAATGGTCACAAAATTATACGTTGATCTCTTTGTATTGCCATCAAACGATCTTCTTTTATTGACCGGGGACGGATAGTTAGAAGTTATGCTCGGCAATTCGTTTTGCAATTTCTCGAAGTTATTTCAAAATTCGATTAACGCATAAAAGAATGCAATCCAGCACGCAAAACGCTTTGTTCGGTAATGAGTTGCTCCTGATTATTCGGTTTAAATGGTATGGGGGCACATATCTCGAAACTTTTTGAGGGTTGTCGTTTTTATAAAAAAGATAAAGCCGGAGCTTTATAATCAATTGTTAGACGTTAAAAAATGGGGGTTGTTAAATTTGAAGGTTTTGGAAACGGATAGATTAATACTTCGTAGGCTGTCTCCTAACGACGCGGAATTTATACTTCGGCTTTTGAACGATCCTTCGTGGCTGAAGTTCATTGGGGATATGGGCGTCAGGACAATAGAAGACGCGCGTAATTACATTCTAAAGGGTCCGGTTGAAATGTATTCCCGTCACGGCTTCGGCTTATATCTGGTCGAGACAAAGAGCAATGGAGTCTCAGTTGGAATTTGCGGGCTGATAAAAAGAGACTCTTTAGAAGATGTAGATATTGGATTCGCCTTGCTCCCGGAATTCCGAAATAGAGGCTACGCTTACGAGGCTGCCTCGGCGACGATGGAATACGGGAAGGAAACTTTCGGTTTAAATCGTCTGCTCGCCATCACGTCTTCAGACAACGATGTTTCGGGCAAGCTGCTTGAAAAACTAGGATTTAATTTTGAAAAAATGACTAAACTGTCTAAAGA
>JACCVJ010000612.1 GCA_013698215.1 Tatlockia sp.
ATGGTAATAAATAATTGACTTTTCCAGTGTTTCCCATGCTTGTTCTTCTATGGCTAAAGATAGTTCGCTCAACTTCTCTCAATCCTTGTAACTTTATAAACTTTATAGCTTGAGGATAAACAAAGATTTCAATTAGAGCAATTGTTGATAATTTTCTCTGGATTTTGGTTGAGGTTTTAGAAATTTGGATAATCTAGTATCGGTACGATTTGGTTGAGCCTATAAAAATCTAGAGAGGTTGTAAGATGAAGCTTGCAGGTAAAATTGCTATAGTGACGGGTAGCGGTCAAGGAATTGGTCAAGAAATCGCAATTAGTCTTGCTGCCGCCGGAGCAAGCGTTGTTATTAACTATCGCTCTGACATTACTGAAGCGCAAGAAACTTTAAAAAAAGTAGAAGCGACTGGAAGCAAAGGCTTTATTGTCAAAGCAGATATCAGTGTTGTTAGCGATCTTCGTCAGCTAATTGATTCAAGCATTGAACATTTTGGTCAGCTAGATATTTTAGTAAATAATGCCGGAATAGAAACCCATGCAGCTTTTTGGGAAGTTACCGAAGAAGATTACGATAAGGTGCTAGATATCAACTTAAAAGGTTGCTTTTTTGCGACGCAATTTTTTGTGCAGCATTTAATGCAAACAAAGCGTACTGGGAAAATTATTAATATTAGCTCCGTACACGAAGAACTACCTTTTCCCAATTTTACGGCTTACTGCGCTAGTAAGGGTGGTTTAAAAATGATGACGCGCAACTTAGCTGTAGAATTGGGCCCTTACGGCATTACTATCAATAACGTAGCACCGGGGGCGATCGCAACGCCGATGAATAGTAAACTATTAAACGATCCTACCGCTCTGGGCGCTTTGCTCAAAAATATTCCCCTCAATCGTTTAGGACAACCTAAAGATGTTAGTGCGATTTCTACTTTTTTAGCTTCTTCTGACGCTGACTACATAACTGGCTCAACATTCTTTGTCGATGGCGGGCTACTTTGGAATTATCAAGAGCAATAATAAAAATAACTCTTGGCGTATAGATTTCCAAGAGTTATTTACAGCAGATTTAAGGCTTTGTAATTACGCTTATTGGCCCATTTACTAAAGCTTGACAAGCTAACCGATAAGTGCTAGGGTTTTTCTTAAATTTGCGATTTTCTATGTCTGTGCGCGGCGATATATTTTCTAGACCTGCGGTTATATCTACAATGCAAGTGCCGCACTGTCCGTAACCGCCACAGTTCATCATTTTACCTTTCCAAGTATAAATATCTATCCCATTTTCCATTGCTTTGATGCGCAGGTTTGCTCCATCGGCGGCGATCGCTTCAATATTTTCTTTGACAAATTTGATATTAGCCATTTGTTCCCTGATTAACTGCCCTTGCTGCAATTTTTGATGCAGTCCAACACCTAAAAATCTTTACTTGCTGCCCTATTGTCTCAATTAAACACCAGTACTTAACTACTTTTGCTTTGTCAAGCTTCTCTTAATTGATAGATTTGATTTTTTCTAACTTGCGCTAAAATTAAGCATACCAAATATTTAGATAACTTAATAAATTCCTACAAAAGTTGTAAGTGCGGGTAATTGAAAACTATTATTTGCCTCCCTGTGGACGGTAATACTACTTAATAAGTGCCTTGATAGGAGCGGAATTAATGATTGAAATCGCTAAAATGCCCAAATTAGCAAAAATTAACCTTAATCAATATCATCGCTACTTAGGGAGTGTTTTAGTAGTTGGAGTAGCAATAATTATAAGTAGTTGTACGCCCAAAGAAACCGCCGACGCACAATCGCAACAAAAAAATCGACCTACGGCGGTAGATGTAGGAGTTTCTAGGACAGAAACATTAACCCCATCGCCCACTTATACGGGGAGTACAGAACCAATTAGAACTGTATCAATGCGGAGTCAAGTAGAAGGGCAATTATTAGGCTTAAATGTGGATGTGGGGGATTTTGTCAAGCAAGGGCAAATAATTGCCCAGTTAGACGACTCTATTTTAAGAACACAATTAAACGCAGCAGAAGCGGAACTTGCAGCATTAAAATCGGAAGTAGCTAGAAGCAATAGTCAAGTTAGCAACGCCCGCGCCCAAGTAGAAAGCGCCAGACTAAAATTGACTCAAGCCCAAGCCGATTCTCAAAGGCAGCAAAGCTTACTTAGGGAAGGGGCGATCGCAAGTCAAACAGCCCAGCAGACCCAAACAGAGGCACGGACAGCCGCCCAAGCCCTCCGCGCCGCCCAGCAACAAGTAACCACCGAACAACAAGCTGTAGCCGCCGCCCAAGGTAGGGTAATTGCCCAGCAAGCCGTAGTAACCCAAGAACAAAAAAGGCGATCGTATACTCGGTTAATAGCGCCAATTTCTGGAATAGTTCTACAAAGATTGCTTGAACCCGGCGATTTAATCCAGCCTGGTAACGAAGTATTGCAAATTGCTGATTTTAGCCGCATCCAAGTACGAGTTGAAGTTTCAGACAAACAACTGGGAAATATAAGTATTGGGCAATCAATCAGTGTAAAACTAGATGCTTTTCCCCAAGAAACTCTAAGCGGACAAGTTACCCGTATTTACCCCGCCGCCGATGCTACAGCGCGTTTAGTGCCAATAGAAGTAGT
>JACCVJ010000616.1 GCA_013698215.1 Tatlockia sp.
AATAAAGCCTCGACTACTTCTTTAGCCGTCGGACGAAGTTTTTTTGCTCGTAAATTAGCCGCCCTAGCCAAAACATCCACAAAATCAATAGTCGAATCTAAAGTAGTCATAATTATTTATAACGCTACAAATTATTAGCTCTATGCGATTATCTCAAGGACAGCTAAATTTACTCGAACGTTGTCCGCGTCAATTTCAACATACTTATTTAGACGGTATTGTATCTCCTACTAGCTTAGAGCAACAAGAACGTTTAAGCTCCGGTAGCCGCTTTCACCTTTTGATGCAGCAGCGAGAATTAGGTTTACCCATTGATGCTTTAGTCAAAGAAAACGAACAATTGCAAGGTTGGATGAATGCCTTTGCGACTTCTGCTACAGAAATATTAACTCCTGCTCCTGACGGGGAGTTTCGAGAAAGCGAACATTGTCGTACTTTGCAAGTTGAAGAATATTTGCTAACAGTAATTTATGACTTATTTGTCGCTAGAAGTGACACTTGCCAAATTCTCGATTGGAAAACTTACCCCAAACCTCAAGATCGGCGCAAATTAGCCCAAAATTGGCAAACTCTGCTTTATCAGTATGTATTGGCGGAAACTAGCGAATATTTACCAGAACAAATTTCTATGACTTACTGGTTTGTGCAATCAGACGACAAACCGCAAAATTTGACCTTTAGTTACAGCAATACCCAGCACCAGCAAGTAGAAAAAAAACTCAGTAAGTTACTTCTGCAACTGACTAATTGGCTCAAACGTTACGAAATCGGCGAACAATTCCCGCAAGTGGTAGAAGGTAGCAAAACTTGTAATTACTGCCAATTTATTAGTAGATGTGAAGGACGAAGTACGAAGCTGCGCGATCGCAATTTCGAGGCAGATTTATCAGCCCAAGAATATAGTACAAATACACTACCGCTTCTTGCTAATATTCAAGAAGTAATAATTCTGTAACAATGCATCTGGTGCAAGTTTAGTAAATGACACAATTGCAATGGACTGTAATATCTATAGAACCGCCGCCAGAGTGGTTTGTTGAAGCGGTGAAAAGCTATGTTCCCAATTCTTCAGGACATTACGCGGCTCAACTGTTGTGGCAGCGCGGGATTCAAGAAATGCAGCAGTTGGCAGAATTTATTAAACCCCAACTATATCAGGCTGCTAGTCCTTTTGTATTTGGGCAAGAAATGCAGCAAGCGGTAGCTAGATTAAAACAAGCGCGCGATCGCACAGAAAAAGTAGCTATTTGGGGAGATTTTGACGCAGATGGGATTACGTCAACGGCGGTGTTATGGGATGGATTGGGGCAGTTTTTTCCGCAACATCACCAGCTAAATTACTACATTCCCAATCGCCTTACTCAATCGCACGGTTTAAATTGTCAGGGAATTGATGAACTTGCCCAAAATAATACGGCGTTAATTGTTACTTGCGATACTGGCAGTACAAATATTGAAGAAATAACTTATGCAAACTCTTTAGGAATTGACGTTATAGTTACCGATCATCACACCTTACCAAGCGATCGCCCACCTGTAACAGCAATTATCAATCCTCGTTATTTGCCAAGTAACCATCAACTGTTTAATCTTTCTGGAGTTGCCGTTGCTTACAAGCTAGTAGAAGCACTTTATCAAACCTTGCCTGATGTACCCCAGCAACCTCTAGATGACTTGTTAGATTTGGTAGCGATTGGACTTATAGCCGATTTAGTGCAGCTAAGTGGCGATTGTCGGTACTTGGCACAGGTGGGAATAGAAAAAATGCAATCCGACTCCCGCAAGTCAGAAACAGAGCGCCGCAGACCTGGAGTTGGGCGCTTATTAGACCTTTGCCGCAGAAGTGGCGATCGCCCTACAGATATTTCTTTTGGTTTGGGCCCAAGAATTAACGCCGTAAGTCGGATTCAAGGGGATGCTTCTTTTTGCGTAGAGTTGCTGACAAGTAGAGATGTTGAGCGTTGCAACCAATTGGCGCAAGAAACGGAACTTGCAAACGCGCGGCGCAAGTCTTTACAAAAAGATGTCCAGCAGCAAGTAAACGCCAAGCTAGAGCGGATGGATTTATCAACGACCAGCGTTATAGTTTTAGAAGATCCGCAATGGGCTGTAGGGGTGCTGGGATTAGTCGCCGGACAAGTTGCCCAGCAAACAGGTCGCCCGACGGTTTTACTAAGTACCGAAGGTCAAACAGCCTTCGCGCGTGGTTCGGCGCGATCGGTAAATCAAGTCGATTTGTATCAATTAGTGAAAGATCAGGCACATTTACTACACAGGTTTGGCGGACATCCTTTTGCGGCGGGGTTAAGTTTGCCTGTAGAAAATATCCCGTTATTTACCGATGCAATTAATCAAAGACTGCGGCAAATATTGGGAAATTCGACTTCATCCCCCACAATTCAAGCCGATTTAGTCGTGACGGTTGCTGATTTGGGTAAAAAGCTTTTTAGGGAATTGAACTTGCTTGAACCCTGTGGAATGGGCAACCCTGTACCAAAACTGTTGATTCAAAACTGTTGGATTGACAAAACTTGGAATCGCAATATCCGCGACGCTCAAGGGAAAGAAGTTAGGTATATAAAAACCGATTTTGAACTGCGCGATGAGTCTACGAATATTAGATTTCCCGGTGTATGGTGGGGACACTACCGTGAAGAAATCCCTAAAGGGCGTTGCGATGCAATTGTAGAACTTGATTACAACAGTTATGAAAATCAAGCAAAAGATATAAAACCCCATTATGAAGTTAGGCTTATAGCTATTCGTCCTTGCGCGATCGCTAATCAATTTACATCCTCAGCGCCAAATAAGCTTTTAGATTGGCGACAAGAAGGTTTTTTGCAAGTACCGGATTCAGTTTTGCTAGTCAAAAATTGTCCTAGTAACTGGGACGATTTACGGGCTTGGTATGAGAAGTCGCTTGATGAAAATAAACCGCTTGCGATCGCTTTTAGCACCCCTAACCCAGTTACACCCAGTCAAGTTTGGCTAAATTTGGTAGGGATTGCTAAATATCTCAGCCGTACTGAGCAAAGTGTTACGCGCATTCAACTAATGGAAAAATTGGGCATTAGCGACTTATTATTACGATTGGGATTTACAGC